>NZ_JBALEQ010000149.1:0-125632 GCF_036917775.1 Nostoc sp. | reverse complement strand
GGCGGATGCTTTCAGGCTGACAAGATAATATTTTTAACCTCTAATTCCATTTGGTCTGCTTTCTCTCATATCGCTTTTAGTCTAAACTCCAGTTACGCAAAATACCTCTAAAACTCTTATTCCTCCGTGTTCTCTGTGCCTCTGTGGTTAGATTTTCCGTTACCTGTGCGTAAGTCCTATATATATGTCAAAAGATAGCTGTTTTTTGAATATATATATGCTGTAAAAGTTGTGCATAAGTACCTGGAGCATAAAAATAAGTTAAAAACTACAGATAAAAAGGTTTCGTAAATTACGTATAGACACTTGTATGTTCAGGTAGTGCTGCGAGAACAACAAGAACGTCTGTAAGAGAATCTGCAATGTCTCGTAGAGTCTTTAGAACAAAATAAAAAAGCGGCTTTTTAGAAGTTAGCGGTACTCAGTGGATTTTCATAAATAAGTTTATATATTTTGGCATCTTATTTCGTTTCACCTTCTACTAAATATCTAATAAATAATTTAAGTATAGCTATTATTTATTACTATCTTATGGATGCTCAATTCCCTGACTCTAGTAAGATGTTTCTTCGTTATCTCAACCGTTATTATATTGATGAAATAGAAATAAAAGTTGATGAGCTGAGGTAAGTAATGGCAATTAAATTGAAAGTTCCAGATATTAAAGGTGATGATTGCGCCCAGAAAATAACTAAATCTATTTTGACGATGGAATCTGATGCCAAAGTAGATATTGATGTTGATACTAAAACTGTAACTGTAGATGCTGCGGCTTCTGAAGAGACAATTAAACAGATAGTTCAATCTGCTGGTTATACGATAGAAGGCTATTAATTACTTCATCTAAATCTCCACAGAAATTTAGATGAATTAGTTTAGTCAGTACGATTGCTTTGTTATATATTCGCCCGGTTTCCGGGCGGAATCCTAATAAAGAGTATTTTTCTCTTCTGACACACTTGAAATACTTAGTTTTCGACTTAACCTATAAGCTGCAAAAGATACAGATACAGACAGGAGGATTTTGAAAGTATTGCTGTATATTTGTTTGTTATGACAAAATTGTTAAAATTTCCGGTACTAGTTTTCAAGAACGGATTAACATGGGGTCATAAATTTTACATTCCCGAACCCCATAATTGCCTAAAATCAAACTAGCCTGCTCAAGCTCTTTGTCTGAGCCACTAATGATAATTATATAATTCCCTTGAGCAATTTCTTCGTTGTAAAAACGTGCCCAGTCATCTGCTATTCCTAGCCTCATAGCGTCAAAGCGTTCACTTAAATTAATACCAGTCAACCCAATCAATTGAGAAAGGTCTTTGCAAATTAAAGACATCTGATTTGCTGAGAAGCCTGCAACATACATATCGTTAATTGCGGCTCTAGCATTATCTATGTTATCGAAGCAACTAACAGCATACTTGCTCAAAATCCCACTTTTATTAGGAATGGTAGTAGTAGAATTTGTAGGTAATTGCTCACTACTTAGAGGCTCGTAAATCCCAAACTCTTCAATACCCCAACGGTGTAGAATTGCTTCTACTTTAGCAATTTCAAAAGAGGTACAATCCACGATTATGAAATAGTGGCCATGCTCTACTCGCTCGTTATATGATTTAGCTTGCTCTTCTGATATTCCCCAACCAACTAGCGCACCAGCAAAAGTGCCAGTAGCAGCGCCAATACTTGCACCAACAAGGGTTGTAACCAAAGCAGTTGCAGCTGCGCCAGCCAGCATTATTGGCCCAACTCCAGGGATTGCTAAAGTCCCAAGACCTACTAATAAACCGGTCAACCCACCAACAGCGCCCCCTGAAAGCCCTCCTACTGTTGCACCTTCGTCAGTTTTATCACCAGTGTGATCTTTAATTTGATCATCGGTAATCTGATGATTGCGGTCTGCATTCTGTACAACTACAGATACTTTGTCCATCGCCAAGCCAGAATCTCTCAACTCATGTAGCGCTTGTTCTGCATCTCGACGATGAGTAAATACGCCTACAGCACGTTGATATTGACTTAAAACCATTATTACTCCTTGACAGCAGGGGAAATTAATTTCCCATAAATTTAGTTTTTCTTTACCTGTAATTTTAAATACAACTTTATTTAACTCGGAACTATCCTAAGTAATAAAAATCATTATGGTTAAGGCAAGAGACACGATGAATCATCGTCTCTACAATCATCAGTCTTTTGTGCCGATGAAAACCCGACCAACGGATTCTTTTGTTTAAAAAATCTGTTGATCGGGTTTAGCCATTCACGAAAAATCAGCTGAGATTACACTTTGTCTACTTTGATAGTTTTGGCGCGAAGAGAATGCGGTTGTCATTAATGCTATCAAATGCAGGTGTAGGCCAGCGATCGACGACTTTGCCGATAATTGACATTTCTCGAACTAAGCGGTCAAATTTATCAGGGGTGAGAGATTGAGGCCCATCAGATAAAGCTTTTGCGGGATTGGGGTGAACTTCAATCATCAAGGAATCTGTACCAGCTGCGATCGCAGCCATTGCCATCGATGGCACATATTCTGACCTACCAGTACCATGACTAGGATCAATCATAATTGGTAGATGGGTCAGCGATCGCAATACCGGCAGCACCGATAAATCTAAAGTATTCCGAGCATATTTACCATCAAAGGTTCTGATTCCCCGCTCACACAGAATCACATTTGGGTTTCCTGATGCCAAAATATATTCTGCTGCCATTAGCCACTCGTCAATTGTGGCAGACATTCCCCGCTTCAATAGCACAGGTTTATCTTGAGCGCCTACTTTTTTTAGCAGCGAAAAGTTGTGCATATTCCTAGCTCCGATTTGGATGATGTCAGCTGTTCTCGCCACTGCTGATAAATCGGCAGCATCCATCAATTCTGTAACGATACCCAAACCAGTAGCTTCCCGCGCTGCTGCTAATAAATCTAAAGCGCTTTCACCATAACCTTGAAAGGCATAAGGTGAAGTGCGGGGTTTGTAGGCTCCGCCACGGAGAAATTGCGCTCCTGCTGCCTTGACGCGCTTTGCGGTTTCGACAATCATCGCTTCATTTTCAACGGAACAAGGCCCAGCTACGATTACAATCGGATGATGTTCGCCGAAATAAATATCACCGTTGGGTATAGGTACAACAACTTCGCTGGCTTCTCCATGTCGAAATTCTCGGCTTACCCGTTTGAAAGGTTGTTGCACTCGTAATACTTGCTCAATCCAAGGGCTAAATTCCTGAACCTGTAATTTATCGATGCTAGTGGTATCACCAATTAGCCCTAGTACAACTTTATGAGTTCCAACGCTTTTTTCTACCGTGACTTTCCAAGTTTCACTCAGTTCTTGGCTGATGCGAGTAATTTCTTCAACAGGTGTACCGCTTTTAAGTATGATAATCATCTATTTTTCCTTGTGTATAGTTCTTGGGTGTAATGCAGATTAAAAGGGCGAATGGAATTCGCCAAGGCTGTTTAGCAGTTAGCGCAAAAATTCCGCAAGTTGTTCTAGTTTTGTCCAAGCTGCGCCGCTTTGCAGAATTTCTTTAGCGAGGGCAATACCTTTAACACAACCGACTAAAATATCAGTCTCTCCATGAATGGCTTCACCAACTTGGAGTGCTAGGGCTGTATTTAAAGCGACAACATCCTGCTGCGCTTGAGTGCCTTTACCTTGGAGAACTGCCTTCAAAATTTCGGCATTTTCTTGGACATCTCCACCCTGCAATGCCACAGTGGGAGCAAAATTCAAACCAAGTTCTTGAGGGTTTAGCGTTAGGGAACGCACCTTTTTATCTTGGAGTACAGCTAAATCAGTGACATCTGCTAAACCAGCTTCATCTAAACGTTCGCGTCCGTGGAGTGCGATCGCTTGTTGACATCCCAATTGCGATAAAGCTTGAACAATTTCCTCTAGTAAAAGCGGATCATTCACACCAATAATTTGCCCTGTCGGCCGCATGGGATTTACTAGCGGGCCGAGTAAGTTAAAAACAGTCCGCACCTTCAAAGTTTTTCGCAAAGTTGCGATCGCTTTGAGTGCAGGATGCCAACCGGGAGCAAACAAAAAGGTGATTCCAACTTCGCCCACTGCGGCTTGTACTTTCTCAGGAGTGGCGTTGAGATTTATCCCCAAAGCTTCCAGTACATCAGCCGAACCAGTCTTACTGGATGCTGAACGATTGCCATGTTTGGCAACCTTTACCCCGGCGGCGGCGGCGACAAAGGCGACAGCAGTGGAAATGTTAAAGGTAGAAGCGCCATCTCCACCAGTTCCGCAGGTGTCAATTAGAGTGCTGAGTGCTGTTAGCGGTAGCGGGGCGTTTAGCCCGTGCTGAGTGCTGAGTGGGGAACTTTGGGATTGTAAGACACTGGCCATCCCAACTAATTCTTGGGCGGATACGCCTTTAACTTGGATTGCGGCTAAAATGGCTCCTGAAAGGACATCAGGAATGGCATCTGTGAGCCAACCTTGCATCAAATCTGTAGCTTGGGAAACCGTCAACGATTTCCGATTTAGCAACTGTTGTAATAAACCTGGCCAGTTGTAGAACTCAGAAGGGATGTAGGTGTTATCAGGTGGTGTTTGAGTTAGAGCTATCATATTTGTCGTTAGTCATTGGTCATTAGTCATTGGTCATTAGTCATTCACGAAGGACAAATGACTAATGACAAAGGACAAGAACAGAAAATTAAGGAATCAAGACTTTGGCGACGGTTTGCACATCTTTGTCACCTCTACCGGAGCAATTGATGACGATGCGGGGATTGCCTTTTAATTGAGGACAAAGGGTTTCGAGATATGCGATCGCATGAGCAGTTTCCAAAGCTGGGATAATTCCCTCTAGTTGCGAAAGTCTTTGAAATGCTTCTAACGCTTGTTTATCAGTAACACTGTAATATTCAGCGCGACCAAGATCCTTTAAATAACTATGTTCTGGCCCTACACCGGGATAATCTAATCCGGCACTAATTGAATGGGCTTCGATAACTTGACCATCATCATCTTGCAGTAAATAGCTCATTGCACCATGCAACACACCTATTTTTCCTTTTGTCAAGGTAGCAGCGTGTTTTTCTGTATCTACACCTTCACCCGCCGCTTCGACTCCAATTAGACGTACCGAAGACTCATGGACAAATTCATTGAATAAGCCGATCGCATTGGAACCTCCACCCACACAAGCCAGTAGAATATCTGGTAATCCTCCCCATTTCTCCTGAGATTGAGCGCGAGTTTCTACACCAATTACCACGTGGAAGTCACGGACAATCATCGGGTAAGGATGAGGCCCGGCAACTGAACCGAGGATGTAATGGGTTGTTTCCACATTTGTCACCCAATCTCGGATTGCTTCCGAAGTTGCATCCTTGAGAGTTCCCGTACCTGCCTCTACTGGGCGAACTTCTGCCCCCATTAATTTCATACGGAAGACATTTAGGGCTTGGCGTTCCATATCGTGGATGCCCATGTAAATCACGCATTTCAAACCAAACCTAGCACAGACAGTTGCAGTGGCTACGCCGTGTTGTCCTGCACCTGTCTCGGCAATAATCCGTTGCTTACCCATGCGTTTAGCGAGCAACACCTGAGCTAAAGCATTATTAATTTTGTGAGCGCCTGTATGATTTAAATCCTCACGCTTTAAATAGATTTGCGGCCCAGTGCCATCTGGTCTAGCGTAGTTTGTTGTCAGGCGTTCAGCAAAATATAATGGGCTGGGTCGTCCGACGTAATCACGCAGTAGGTTTTGCAGTTCTGCTTGGAAACTCGGCTCGTTGCGATATTTTTCAAATGCTGCTTCTAATTCACTTAATGCAGGCATTAAGGTTTCGGGGACGTATTTACCGCCAAATCTTCCAAATCTGCCCAAAGAATCTGGTTGGATAGTTGCAGTCTTGATGTCTTGTATGCTTACCACTGTTTAAAATCCTTTTACGTTCAAATATATTTTTGAGAACTGATACCACAGTCAAGATTTCCTTTGTATTTTCTTCCTTCGTGCCCTTCGCGTCCTTTGCGGTTCGATAAAAGAATAACGAACCGCAAAGGACGCATAGACACGAAGTGGCTTCCCGAAGGGTAGGACGCAAAGTGAAGAAGAAAGAGAGAGTTTTTTACTTAGCCGAAACAACTTGTTGCAGGGATACTGGGGTAATTGCTGCTTTTAGTTCCCGACAAAGCTTTTCTACTGCTTGTAATCTTTCTGTTGGGCTACCTTCAGCTAAACGTTTGACAAAGGCGCTACCAACAATCACTGCGTCTGCTCCCCATTCCATTACTTGATGCGCTTGTTCTGGCCCGGAAATACCAAAACCAACGCCAATGGGTTTATCAGTGACGCTTCGCAAATCTGTAATTAAATCTTTTACGCGGTCTTGGATTTGAGCGCGGATACCTGTTACACCTGTGACGCTTACCAGGTAGATAAAACCTTGAGATTGACGAGCGATCGCTAAAATTCTATCTTTAGAACTGGTAGGAGCTACAAGTAAAATTACCTCAATCCCAAAAGAGGCAGCAGTCTGGATTAATTCTTCTGCTTCTTCTAAGGGCAAGTCTGGCACTACCAAGCCTTTCACGCCAGCAGTAGCAATTTGCGCCAAAAATGTCTTAATACCCCGGTGCAAAATGGGATTGTAATAAGTAAATAGAATTATCGGCGCTTTCAGGGTTGGAGTTAAACCTTCCAACATTTCTAATACTTGCTCTAATTTCGTGCCTTTTTGTAAAGCGCGAGTTGCTGCTGCTTGAATTACAGGCCCATCTGCGAGAGGATCGGAGTAGGGAATGCCCAACTCGATGAAGTCAGCGCCGTTGCGATCTAAGATACGTAAAGCTTGGGCAGTGGTTTCTAAGCTAGGATCTCCTGCTGTGATAAAGGGGATTAACGCACACTGTTGGCGATCGCGTAAAGTTTGAAAGGAGTCAGAAATAGAAGTCATTTTGAAAAATAGTTAATGGTTAGTTAATAGTTCTGGAAGAATCAACATTTAGCAATTAGCGATACCCAAGTTACATTTTTTGTCAACGAGTCTTTTATCTCCGTTAACGAGTCTTTTATCTCCGTCAGCGAGTCTTTTATCTCCGTCAGCGAGTCTTTTATCTCCGTTAACGAGGCTTTGATCTCCGTTAATGAGTCTTTGATCTCCGTTAATGAGGCTTTTAGCTCCGTTAATGAGGCTTTTAGCTCCGTTAATGAGTCTTTGATCTCCGTTAACGAGTCTTTTATCTCCGTTAATGAGTCTTTTATCTCCGTTAACGAGTATCAGAGCTTCATTTTTTAGGTTTACCTCAGCTCTCAGCACTTAAAAGACTCAGCACAGCTTGTTCTACATCGCTTTGTTTAACTAAAGATTCTCCAACCAAAACCGCACGCACACCAGCTTCAGCAACAAGAGATAAATCAGCAGTTGTATATAGTCCAGATTCACTGACGACAGTGATATCCAAGCTTTGCAAATATTGCTGGCGCTGTGCTAAAAGTTGCTGTGTTATTCCTAAATCAACCGTAAAATCTTCTAAATTGCGATTGTTGATTCCTACTAAATGCAAGTCTTCAAGCTTAAGCACCCTATCCAGTTCAGCCAATGTATGGACTTCCACCAGTGCATTCATGCCCAAATCATGAATTACTCGCAGAAAGTTTTGCAGTTCTTGGTCTGATAAAATAGCGGCAATCAACAAAACTGCATCTGCACCTGCTGTCCGTGCTAGATAGATTTGATAAGGGTCAATGATGAATTCTTTGCACAGTAGGGGTAATGCAACGTGTGATCGCACATTACGCAGATTGTCAAAACTGCCTTGAAAAAACTTATGATCAGTGAGAACTGATAGACAAGCTGCACCACCTCGTTCATAAGCTTGAGCGATCGCAACTGGGTCAAAATCCGCTCGAATAATCCCACGGCTGGGTGATGCCTTTTTTACCTCGGCAATTAAGCTAGGTTGGTTGGAATTTTGTTGTAAAGCAGCTAAAAAATTTCGGATACTTGGAGCCGTAATTAATTGATGTTGCAAATCAGCTAAAGAAAATTCCTGCTGCATCTGTGCAACTTCTTGCCTTTTATGCAACACAATCTCTTCAAGAATATGGCGAGAAGCGGTAACTTGGTTAGTCATAATTTGTTAGCAGGGAGCAGGGAGCAGGGAGAATAACCAATGACCAATGACCAATGACAAATGACCAATGACCAATGACAAATGACTAATGACCAATGACCAATGACTCTTCGATGTGTGTATATGCACGCACCACATTTTTAATGATTTCCAGACCGACTTCTCCCGCTAAAGTCATGATTGATTCTGGATGAAATTGAACGGCGGCGATGGGAAGTGTCTGATGTTCAATGCCCATAATTACGTTGTCATCAGAAATCGCTGTCACCTTCAGTTCTTTTGGTAAATACTGCGGGAGAGCAAACAATGAGTGATATCTACCCACGGTAAAGGATTCTGGTAAATTCTTGAAGGTAACAGAATCGGAATCAGTAACGAAAATCCGTGAAGATTTCCCATGCTGAGGATAGTTGAGAACTCCCAATTGTCCATCAAAAGCTTCAACGATGCCTTGCAGCCCTAGACAAACTCCAAAAATGGGAATTTTGCGATGAAGAATAGCGCCGACAGTCTGGGGAACCCGAAAATCACTTGGTCTACCAGGGCCGGGAGATAAAACAACTAAGTCAGGGCGTTCTGTATCGAATAGCGATTCTGAGAAACCATGACGTAATGTGGTGACGCTTGCACCAGTTTGGCGAATGTAATTAGCTAATGTATGAACAAAGGAGTCTTCATAATCTATTAGTAAGATACGTTTGCCAGTTGCTGCACTTGGAAGAATTTTAGTTGATTTGATGGAAATGGATTCATCAATTTTTTGACTGCTTTGCTTAACACGGCGAATTGTTTCAAATAAAGCAGCCGCTTTGGTGATTGTTTCTTGTTCTTCTGCTTGGGGTATGGAGTCATAAAGCACAGTCGCCCCGACTCGGACTTCGGCGATGCAGTCTTTTAATCGGATTGTCCGCAGAATTAATCCAGTATTTAAATTCCCATTGAAATTTAAATAACCGACTGCACCACCATACCAACGTCGGGCGCTACGTTCGTGCTGTTCAATAAAATCTATTGCGGCTTTTTTGGGTGCGCCGGTGACTGTAACCGCCCAAGTGTGGGAAAGAAAGGCATCTAAAGCATCAAATTGCGATCGCAGTGTCCCTTCAACATGATCTACTGTATGAATTAAATGGCTGTATAATTCAATTTGGCGACGACCAATAACTTGAACTGAACCAGGTTCGCAGATTCGGGATTTGTCATTGCGATCGACATCAGTACACATGGTCAACTCAGCTTCATCTTTGTGCGAGTTGAGTAAATGACGAATTTGCACCGCATCATCAAGAGCATCTAGTCCCCGGCTAATAGTACCACTAATAGGACAAGTTTCTACCCGTTTCCCTTCAACTCGCACAAACATTTCTGGAGATGCGCCAATTAAATATTCCCCACCTAAGTTAAAAATAAACCCATAAGGACTAGGATTTATATCCTTTAAAGTTTCAAATAGTTTGCTGGGTTCATCTTCATAGCCTTCAAAAAAGTTTTGGCTAGGAACAACTTCAAATAAATCGCCTCGGCGGAAATAATCGAGTGCAGACTCAACTTTTTTCGCATACTCGCCTACTTTATGGTCAGCAGTTTGATTAGGGGTAAGATGTTTTCCGCGATAATCAACAGACTCACCTGTTCGAGGCAGATTCTTTGTATTGCCGTGCGCTGTTTCAAAATCATATTGCAGACGAAATGCGCGTTGCTGATAGTAATCAACAACTATCAAATCATCTGGTAAATAAAGCACTAAATCACGCTGGTCTGTAGGACGTTCCAGACGTTGGGTAATTGGTTCAAACTGAAAAACTAAGTCATAACCAAAAGCCCCATATAATCCTAAATGCTCATCTTCTGGGCTAGAGAAAGTATGTAGAATTTCGCGGACAACTGTAAATGCTGAAGGTTGCTTACTGCGTTCTTCTTCAGTGAATAATCTCTTAGTAGGTTTAAAAAAGCCGACAATATTGTTATTGTCTAGGGTAACTTTCTCCAGTTGGATTGAGTTGGATAAACACTCTAATAGCAATGGTAAAAGTACTTGACCACGTTCATTCAACGCTATCAAATTGAAAGCATTTTCTTGTGTAGTCAATTCCAATGGTGGATTGACAAATCCAATCGCCCATCTTTTATATCTACCTGGATATTCGTAGCTGCTTCTTAGCAAACCGCCACGCTGAGAATTTAAATGAAACAGAATATCTTCGAGTGCAGTGTCCATCTTCACTTCGGTGATGGAGCGAGAAACAATTACGCCGCCAAGGGTTTTGTAGGAACGGGAATTAAAAATCATCGGTAATTTCTCTGTAAGAGTGATTAGTCAAAACCTATTAATGATTATTAGTAGTTATTTATAGGCAGATAAAAAATTAGATGATTCAATATCAATCAAAATCAACCTATTTCAATCTGCGGATAATTTGGGGAAAATGTAATTAAAAACTTTTTGCTTCTTTATTTAAGAGTACTAGACATCAAGCAGATAATACATTGAATAATTTTTCGATTTGGTGTCAATTTATTCGATTTTTATACTAATCATTTATTGTTATTTTTAATAATGTCGTTTGAATTTAATTACCTCTCTCAAAAGTAAGATATTGTCTTAATAATGACGGTTATATCTATGCTTCTAAAATTCAATCTAGCCCTTCAATGTAACTTGTAAAATATCTTGTTATTTCTCAGCGTTCTCTGTGCCTCTGCGGTTTAAAATTAATTTATTGAACCACAGAGGCGCAGAGGACACAGAGTAAAGAGAAATATTAGTCCTATAACCCTAAAATTCCCGCAATAATGATATTGCTTGCCTATATAACAACAAATTTACCTCATGAACTTCAATTGCTTTGCCAATACTTTTTAGTAACGTTAAAGTCAATTCTCCACCCAAGTGTTCGCGGAACTCAGTTAAACCATGAAACAAACAATCAGGATGTTCTAGTTGTGATAACTTATGAGCTAGTTCTGGCACATACAGCGTGAAACCTAACGCCGATAAAGTATTTAATATTCGTTGCCATTCTGAACAATCAAGCAATCCTGCTAAATAAGAATAGGTGCTATCCAAAGCAATACCGATCGCAACAGCTTCGCCATGACGCAAACGATAATTTGTCAAATGCTCCAGTTTATGAGCCGCCCAATGTCCAAAATCCAGGGGACGAGACGAACCCATTTCAAAAGGATCGCCGCTATTGGCAATATGTTCAAGGTGCAACTGGGCGCAACGATAGATAACTTGTTGCATGGCATCCATGTCTCGTCGTTCAAGGGCTTTGCTGTAAGAGTGGATAAAATCGAAAAAGTTAGCATCCTTAATCAGCGCCACTTTCACGGCTTCTGCAATCCCAGAACGCCAATCGCGATCGTCTAGGGTTGTCAAGAACGCAGAGTCATTTATAACTGCATAAGGTGGCGCAAATGTGCCGAGAAAGTTCTTTTTCCCAAAGGCATTGATACCGTTTTTTACCCCAACCCCAGAATCATTTTGTGCTAACACCGTTGTCGGAACCCGAATCAGGCGAATTCCCCGGTGAGCAGTTGCAGCAGCATATCCTACCAAATCCAATACCGCCCCGCCCCCGATCACTAACACATAAGAATGGCGACATAATCCGGCTGTTTCAATGAGTTGCTGGATTTGCTCTACTAGAGTGTGATCGTTTTTGGCAGCTTCTCCTCCCGAAATTATCATGGGTTCAGCTGCGATCGCTAGTACCTCTCCATAAAACTTGGTATACGCGACTAATTGCTTCACCAATTCCGGTTGATACTTTAATATTCCTGCGTCTACCACTGCAACTATTTTCTTCGGCTTTGTCTCCTCATCTGCCGAAATTACTTGCGCTAGCGTGGAATTTTTCAACTCAAATAAATTTTGGGTGAAGTAAACCTCATAGTTAAAAGTAACCGAAACACGTTGATGAATTAATCTACTTTTTTGCTTGATGTCAACTATCATATTTTTGCAGGTATATCTAAAATTGCAGAACTATTCAAAATTTCAAGGAATGCCTCTACCCTTGACTTGATTATTCATGATGAAAAACGGCACGTTGTTAATGCCATTTAATCTCTCTCTTTCTCTCTTTCTTCCTTCGCGTCCTTTGCGTCCTTTGCGGTTCGTTACTCATAAAAAATTATTATTCAAATGCTAATATTCTGGGGTTTAAAATCTCTTTGGATAGCCGTTGCATTTAAAGGCTGGAGAAAACTATTAATTTTCCCTTCAAAAAAACTCTGAGTATTTTCAAACTCTTTAATTAATGCGTCTCTATCCTTTCTAACCACCAGTCTAGCCAATCGGCTGTAAGTTTTAGCTAAAAAGCTAATAGCATTACACCTTTCTTCAGTAGCTAGCATAATATCAACACATAAATTAGGATTTTGAGAAAACAAACGTTTCACAATATCAATCTCTTGTCGATAGTTAGGAGTTGACATTGTTAAACTCTGCTCTATTTCTACTCTTGATTTTGCTAAGAAAACACCAAGACTAAATCTACAGAAATGCTGTGTGGCTTGAATAATTACCATCATTTGATCGTGTTCTTCAGGCGTGCAAACAATTAACTCGCCACCTTTACTTTTGAGAAAATCTAATAACCATTGAAATGAATCATCGTTTCGACCTGGACACACTACCACTTTTTGTCCCAAAAACGATTTGATATTTGGCCCAAACATTGGATGTAAACCCATAACGGGGCCGCAATGGTATTCGAGCATTGCTTGAGTAGGCTGTATTTTAATACTTGTGATGTCACACAAAGCTGTAGTTGGAGCAAGATATTTTGCTGCTCGCTTGATAATATCAACCGTATATTCAATAGGAACACTTACTAATACTAATTCTGCCTGAGTTAACAGTTTATCTGCGTATTCCCAATCATCATGTTCGAGAACGCTAACATTGTGACCTACTACTGAAAGTTGCTCTTTAAATAATCTTCCCATCCTGCCGTGTCCACCGATGATGGTAACTTGTCGGGGAATGATATGATTTGTGGCAGATTTAGGGATATTAGCATGACAACTCTTTACTACATCCGCCCAAACAGACTCAGGAATACCAGCTTGAGCGAGTAGGGGAGCGACATCTGCCAGTTGTTCATCTAAAGAAGGCTGTTCTGATGCTGCTAATAATGATATGCGATCGCTAAGTAAGGCGATCAAGCTCTGGTCAGTTTTCTTAAGCTGATCTGAATAAGAGGATTTTAGAGGCATTTTCCCGTCCCCAATTTTCAAATATCAACAAGTGATTCTTTAGAACTTATTTCTGGTAAGATATCCAAGTTTGTTGCTCTTTTGGCGATCGCATCAGCAAATAACTCTTCATATCGGTCTAGCGCCTGCTCAAAGGAATAGTTTTCTACCGCAAACTTCCTTCCTTTACGTCCTAATTGCGCTGCTAATTCCGGCTGATTATATAAATCCAGTACCGCCGCAGCCAAAGCATCTGCTGACTCTGGCTCAACGATAACACCACCGCCACTTTGTCTGATAGCTTTTGCAGCAGTACCGGTGGCGGGAATCGAACCCACAATTGGGCGACCACTAGCTAACAACAGTGGTATTTTAGAAGGCATATTGAAGGAAATCACATTGCACTTTTGTACAATCAACCCCACATCAGCGGCTGCTAACATTTGTGGTAGTTTTTCTCGCACTTCCAATGGTAAAAGTAGAACGTTATCTGCACCACAAGCAAGACAGTGTTTTTGCAATCTTTCGAGGGCTTGAGATTCACCTGCTATGACAAAGACAATTTTTTTTAGATGACGCAACCGGGCTGCTGCTTCTATTACTGTTTCCAAACCTTGTGTGAGAGCAATATTACCTGAATAAAGTACTACAAATTTATCATTGAGTTGATGGGTAGCTCTCCAAGAGTTATTTTCTCTCGGTAAAGGGCGGATAAAATTTAGATTTACCCAATTGGGAATACAGGCAATTTTATTAGCAGGTACACCTTTATTTATTAAATTATCTACAAAGCCATCGGCTATCACGCTAATAGTATGTGCAGTTCGGTAAGCGAATTTTTCTAAAGCTTCCAGAGCTTTAATCATCAGCTTATTTTTAATTAAACCAACACGCACACCAGCTTCTGGAAGGATATCTTGCACATTCAGTACTACCGGGCAGTTGTATAGCCAACCTATCAAAGTTGCAGGTAAACAAACTAGTAGCGGTGGTACTGTTAAGAGAATTACATCAGGTCGCTCGCCCTTGAGGGCTTGTGGCAAACTTGTAAAAACAAAGCTCAACTCTAGCAGTAGTCGATCTACAAGGTTAGGTTTAGACTTAATCCGCAGGTAACTACGCTGAATTTTGACACCGTTTTTCTGTTCAGTAACATATAACTTCCCTCGATACCCGTCGTAAATCTGGCGCTGAGGATAGTTAGGCATACCTGTAATTACCCGCACTTGATGCCCTCGCTTCACCAGCCCTTCTGCTAGTTCAGTCATCAAAGGTGCAATACCAATTGGTTCTGGATGATAGTTGTATGAATAAATCAGAATTTGCATTAACCGTTAATATCCTAAAGGTTTGTTTGTAGTAAGCACTTTAATGCTTAGAAAATAAGGACTAAAGTCCTTACTACGAACTTGCTTACCTATCAATTTCAACTTGACAGACTACTAGCACTGTTTTTGTAGTTCTTTATCTAAACTGAAGACTGGCTTTTGTTGTCCACGCTTCCGCAACGTGAGGGTAGCAGCCCCAAGTCCAAGCAATGCTAAACCCAATGCTGAACCTGGTTCAGGTACTTGCTTTCTGTCTTCTACGTTTATCACTTGGACGCGACCTTGGAAGAAATCGCCCACGTAAAGCTTGCCATCTTTGTAGCTTGTGCCACCCGTCCAGTTAAATCTGCCGGGAGTGAGGTCAAGGGGATTGCCAAAAGGAGGGCCAGTTAATGCTGGAGGTGGTACCGGATTACCTGACGCATCGCGGGCACTTTCACCGAAGGAAGTCAAGAAGTTACCGTTTTTATCAAACACCTGTACGCGGCTGTTGATAGAATCAGCTACATAAACATTCTCTTCTTCGTCCACTTCGATGCCAATTGGCTGAAGAAGCTGTCCAGGTTCGCTACCTGCTGAACCAAATGCTAACAGAGGATTACCATTTGGATCGAGTACTTGAACGCGGTTGTTATACTGGTCAGCTACAAAAATATTTCCACTAACTGGGGAAATTCTTATACCAGCTACGCCTTGGAATTGCCCAGGTGCAGTGCCCAGAGTGCCACCAATGACACCAATTGGCTGTCCGTCTGGTGTGAATTTAAGGATTCTCTCGCCGTTAAAATCACCTACGTAAACGTTGCCAGTTTTGTCAAATGTTAGACCAGATGGGCCAAAGAAAATTCTATCATTTACGCGAGGGGTAAAATCTCCGTTTGCAAAGGATCTAATAAAATTACCCTGAGAATCGAATTGATTGATGCGGTTGTTGTAAACATCACCTGAATACAAATCCCCTGTTACTGGATTAAAGTCTACAGTTGTTGGTTCGTCAAACTGTCCGGGCCCTGTGCCACCGGAGCCAATTGCACCAATATACTGACCGGTTGGACTAAATTTTTCAATTTTGTTACCGAGGTTGTAGTTAGGAGTACCATCTGGGTTAACACCGCGTCCGTTAGCTATGAGGGTATTCCCTTGGCTATCCACCGCTATCCCTTGAGGGACAAAGAGTTCTCCAGGACCGAAGCCGGGGCTACCAATACTTCTGTCGTAAGTTAATGTTACAGCCTTGGCTTGGGCTACTGTTGCCAACACCATGAATCCAGTACCGAGAATGCCGATTGACAAATTTTTGACTAATCCCATAAGTTTTAAGCCTTGGTTCTATGAGGTATACTCGTTCCTAGACTAATTTCGTTCCCAGTCCTAGTTTGGGAAATCTAAAATTTGGGCTGCTGCCTCTTGTTTGAAATGCAACTTTCTCTGTGAGGCAGCAGCCTATTCTGTAAGCTTTACCAGGAATTAGACAGTCTCTGCTTTTACTAATTCTTTGCTGCGTTTGCGTTTCAGCATTGAAGTTGCACCTAAAGCACCAGCTACTATCAGACTGATTGCAGAGGTAGGTTCGGGGACTTTGGTTACTCTCGGATCAATCTTGATAACTTGTCCTGTGCCTGCAAGTCTGGCTCGGTTTGCAATATACAAATTACCATCAGGGCCATAGGTGATGCCAGAAGCGGCTTCTAGACCATCACCACTCCAGATTGTTTCACGAGTTCCATCGGTGGCTATTTTGATCAAAGAACCACTAATATCACCAGTGATAATACCGCCCTGTTGAATTTCTTTCCATTCGGAACTATTGATGTGTTGCAAGGCGTACAAATTGCCGTCAGGGTCATAAGCTACGCCAGTTAGCTGTGTAAAGCCATCGGCGATAACGTTTGATTGCAAGGTGTTGGGGTCAACGTTAAAGATCCGTGCTTCTCCTTCTGGATAAGGAAAATAAGTGTATTCGCTAACCGTTAAACTGCCATCTGGAGCGATCGCAATTCCAGTCGGTACTGATTGCTGTGTGATTGGAAGCGCAGATGGATCTACACTCGGCCCAAGATCGGGAAATTCAAGTTTATTTCTATCTATCAGTTTCTGAGGAACTGCGGCTACGTCCTTGATACCACCACCATCAAGTCCCACAGAATATATTGTGTTTCCACCGCCATCAACTACGTAAGCAGTCTCACCTTTAATGGCAAAAGCATAAGGGTTAGAGATTATATCTGTACCATCAGGATTAAATGCAGTTTCGTATTTTCCAAAATCGGCAAGAGTTGTCAATCCACCAGTACTTAAGTCTACTTTGTATAATTTACCAAGGTCAGGCGATTTTAAAACGGTATCACGGTTGGTTGGATCGCCTGCAAGACCTGTCAAAAGATAAGCGTTACCTAAAGAATCAAATTTGATATCCGCAGGCCCGGCTGCTTGTTCTCCAGAAGGCGATAATGCTAAAGAAGTGAGGTCAGAAATTATATTTGTTTTTGTACCGTCCTGAGCAATTTTGAGCAGGGAGCCATTTTGACCAGCACATAAAGGAATATACCCTGCGCTAGGAGATGGAATACATCTTCCATCTTTTCCATCACCACCAGAACCACTTTCTGTAACATAAAGGTTGCCAGTAGAATCAAAGCCGATTCCGCGTGGATTACTAAGACCATCGGCAACTACTGTTAGGCTTGCAGCTTCGGCTGATTTTGGTGCAGAAACGGCAGCAATGCAAACAGTCAAAAGTGTAAGAGTCAGTGATTTGAGTTTCATACCTTTAGAGATTGAGAGTTAAGTAAGTGGAAAACTTTATGGGTTTAAAGACAACGAATCCCAGTATTTAAGGAACGCGCAATTGGTTTGAAACTCTTTAGTTGAGATTTATGGGAGGTGTGGGGATTCTCTTCTTGTGCAACCAAGCAACGCCCAAGGCTGCGATCGCTAATACGCCTAAAGTAGAATCAGGTTCAGGGATAGATTTGGTATTCTCAATTTTGAGAACTTGTCCAAATCCAGGGCGATCGCCTCGGTTTGTGACGTATACTTCACCATCTGACCCAATAGTCAAGGCGCTAGGTGACTCTAATCCATTGCCACTCAGCAGAGTTGTGCGAGTGCCATCGGCAGCTATTTTGATGACAGAACCATCAAAATCACCCTTCCAAGCCGACTGATTGGCGTACTGCAAAGCATATAAATTGCCCTCAGTATCAAATTCCAAGTCGGTAAGTTGGGTAAAACCATCGGCGAAGACTGTTGCTAAACCATTAGCACCAACTCGGTAGATTTTTGCCCCATCTTCAGGGAAGGGAAAACCAGTAAATTGGCTGACGTAATAAGCACCATCGGGGCCTTTTGTCACACTTGAAGGTACTGCTTGGGTTGTAAACTGCGCTCGCACCTCTTCACCTTGAGATGGCACTTGCGACGGTTCATTAGACGGGGAACCGGAGGGTGGCAAGACGGGATTAGCTAATATGTCTTCAGGGAATGTGGTAATAGCTTGCAAATATCTCCCATCAGTATTAACACTGAGTAAGTCGTTTGCACCTGCATCAACTGCAACTAACTTATTGCCATCTATGACAAAACTCAAGGGATTGCTACCAACTTCACCATCATCGGGATTGTTGGCGAGTTCATAGTTAGCTAAATCGGCAACACTCGTCCAGGAATTGGTTTTAAAATCGGGAGCGATGATTTTGCCGAGGTCAGTGTAACCTAAATTGCGATCGCGAAAAACCGGATTAGTCGCATATCCAATCAGAACATAAGGTTTACCTGTAGCATCAAATTTAATATCACGAGGGCCTGCGGCTCCAGTGCCATCTGGTAATGCTAGGGAAGGAAGTCCTGTAAGTATGCGTTCGGTCTTACCATTCTCAATTTTGGTAACTGCTCCACTTGTGCCATAACATAATGAATCGCCTTGACCACTTGCTGGTGGAACGCAAGCGCCACTTCCCCCTATTCCCGCCTCTGTAACATAGAGATTACCATCAGGACTAAAGCTCAGACCGCCGGCATTATATAGACCGTCGGCGATTACTGAAAAGGATGCGGCTGACGCAGCTTTCATTCCAGAAAAAGCGGCAACACAAAAAGTGAGGATAGTAATAGTGAATGGCTTCAGTTTCATATTTTGTTCTTTGTCATTTGTCATTTGTTATTTGACCAATGACCAATGACTAATGACTAATGACTAAATCCTCTTGAATTTTTGGCAGATAGCTCATTCCTCGATCAAATGATTTGAGGTTGCCAGCTTTGGCTTCGAGTAAACGTTTGATGTTCATGCTCTCAGCACCAAAGTCTTCAATTTGAAGTTTGCCGTGGCTCACAGTTCCATCTGTTTTCCAAAATGTGATTCGATGCAGGATGAAACCAGAAGCTTCGGGGTCAGCGAAAGCATAAGCGGTTGGAATAAGTAACGCGACAGAACGCTGATAATATTCGTATTCTGGATAAAAATATTCTTGTTCAAGTAAGTAGTATTTACTCAAAGAATGAACTCGCACAGAAACTTTTACCTTTTGGTCATATTCATCTTTGAATTCACCTGATTCCGAAGTAATATCCCCATTTGGGCGTAACAGATGTGCCCACTCATCTATATTTTGTAAGTCTTTTAAGTATTCAATACCGATTTCAATTGGGGCATCAACATAAATGGTATCAGTATCGATAAAGTGGCTTCCTTTGGCTGCTGAGGTCAGACCAGCTTTGCGTTCCAAATTACCTTTGAGAGAACGACATTCAGAAGTATGGACTGTGTGAATTCCTTGCATAATCATCTGAGTCTGCCGTTTGGGATCGACAAAGCTCAACCAGTGAAAATACACGCCTTTTTCATCTGTCCCTGGCTCAATGTAGTCAGTGGGAAACAGCAAAACAGGATAAACTTGAAAATATTTTTGGTACTCTAATCCACAGTGCCATTCAATGCCGTAGAAAAGCGGATTTTGGAGTTTTTTAACGTGATAATAGAGATTTTTGTGATAACCAGATGCAGTTCCGAGCCAGGTATCTTCATCAATTTGCTCTTTCATCCGGCTATAAAGAGTCCATTCATCCAAGTTCTTTAAACTACAAAGATATTCAAATGCACTCTCAGGTGAAGTAGCAATGTAAGCTGATGTTGCAAAAGTATTTTTTTCCACTTCTCACTCCTTAAGTTAATAATAATTAAGCTGCGATCGCTTTAGACTTGCTGCGCTTAATATTCTTGATGCGGTCTTCTGCTAATCGTTTAGCAGCATCATTGGTAGTAATTCCCTGAACTTTAGCAATATCAAAAATTGCTAATAGCGTGTCATAAATGTTATGCACTTGTTTGAAAGCTTTTTCTTCGTTATAACCAATCATTTCGTTGTAAACGTTGATTAGTCCTCCAGCATTAATTACATAATCAGGGCTGTACAGAATCCCTTTTTTAGTGAGCATTTGACTATGTAATTGCTCATTCTCCAATTGATTATTAGCTGCACCAGCAATAATCTGAGCTTGCAGAAAAGGAATTGTATGACTATTAAGAATTCCTCCAAGAGCGCAAGGTGAAAAAATATCTACGTCAAGAGAGTAAATTTCGGTTGGTTCTACAATAGTTGCGCCAAAAAGCCGTTGTGCTTCTTCCACTTTTGCTGGGTCTACATCGCTAACAAAAAGCTTGACATCATGCTCATGTAAGTGGCGACAGAGATTTTTACCGACATTACCTAAGCCTTGAACTGCAACTTTCATGCCATCAAGTCTTTCACTCTGCCAACGAGACTTTACAGCAGCTTTAATTCCTAGAAAAACCCCTAATGATGTGATGGGAGCAGGCCCACCAGATTTTTCTGAGACTCCAACAACATGGTTAGTTTCTTGGCTGATTGTTCGGACATCATCAGGGGTAATATTGACATCTTGTCCAGTAATAAAACGCCCATTGAGGCTGTTAACAAAACGTCCGTAAGCTCTCAACAAATCATCTGTTTTATTTTCAGGATTAGCAATAATAACTGCTTTGCCACCACCAGCCGGAATGTTTGCACAAGCAGCTTTATAAGTCATCCCCCGACTGAGACGAAGTGCATCTTTTAAAGCAGCTTCTTCGTTGACATAAGGCATGAGTCTTGTAGCTCCCATTGCTGGGCCTAAGGTCGTGTCATGGATGGCAATAATTGCCTTAATTTCGGGATTTTTACCATGACAAAAGAGAACTTGTTCGTGACCCATTTCTCTAACAGTTTCAAATAGCAGCATCTTGACCTCTCGATATTGTTTGGGATTGGTTAGAGAAAGTAATTAGCATTACAAAATGTAAAGATATAGACACAAAAGTAGGTTGGAATATTAAGATTGAGTGAAGTTAGAAACCAAATATTTGAAGTTCCAGTTTGGTAGATTTAGTTGCTGGAATTAAGAAAATGAGGGAACGAACCGCCAAGGACGCAGAGAGCGCAAAGGTAAGAGAGTTTTAAAGGGTTTTGCATCCAGTGTCGTGAATTTTTGAAAGATTGAGATATTTCTGTGTTTTACTCTCTTCCAGCGATAAGATTACCTAAACTCTTCCTTTGCGTCCTTGGCGTTCTTGGCGGTTCGTAAAAAAATCTTCGAGATCAAACCATTGGAAATGAAACTTGCTTGGCTCCATTTTTAGCTGTTGATTTAATTCCTTGTGCTGCCAAACTCTTATTACGTCCACCAGAAGGTGCTGGACGATCAGCGTCAATTACGACATCAATGAGAAAGGGAACAGATGATGCGATCGCTTGTTCTAATGCCGCTTCAATATCCGACTCTCTAACAACCACGATCGCTTCTGCTCCCATCCCACGAGCAATCATGGCGAAGTTTGTCGGTGGAAGTGTGGCATCTGCGCCTTTTAATCCCAAGATTTTCATCCCTTGATGGCACATGTTATAACGCGCATCGTTGAGAACGATCCAAATCGCTGGAATTTTGTATTTCACGGCTGTGCTGATTTCGTTATTCATCAGCATTGCTCCATCGCCGACAATCCCTACAGCTTTGCTATTGTTTGCCAGCGCTGCACCCAACACTCCAGTAACGGCGTGACCCATTGCGCCGACTCCGGTGCTGACTCGATAACGATTGGTTTCGGTAAATTGGAGTAGATGGGTTGACCAAGTAAACGAATTACCACACTCCGCCATTACTACTGCATCGCTACCTTCAACAATGATCTTTTGAATTGCTGCCATCAATACTTCTGGCCGCACTGGATAATCTACGTCTGGTGCAGGTTCAATTGCTTTGCGTTCTGGATTAGGTAGCGACAAAGTTGTGGAACGAGGAGCATCTGGTAATTGCTCTAATAACTCTTCCACAAAAGCTTTGATATCAGAGCGAACTGCGAAAGTTTCAACGTGGGGATAGGCTACACCTGGCACTTCTGGGTCAATATCTACATGGATGAAACCTTCTTTTGGAACTAGCGTCGAACTCCAGAAGGAAGTCGGTTCACCAAGGCGGGTTCCTAATACGAGTGTGCGTAGTGGAGGTTGCTGTTCCATATAAGTTAAGACGGAAGCATGACCTCCTAAACCTGTGACACCGACAAACTGGGGATGATCTTCAGGGAAGATACCTTTCCCACGAGGGGAACACATCACGGCTGCTCCCTTTTTTTCAGCGAGTTCAAGGATTTCCTCTGCTGCGTCACGCGCACCGAAACCAACCCAGATAGCAAAGGGGCCAGATGATAATAACTCTACAGATTTAGCGATCGCTTCTTTGGAAGCAGTCATCGGAAACGGAGTAACATCTAGTTGGGGTAAAGCTATATCCTCAACTAAACTTGTCTGCACTGCGGTGGGAATACTCAAATGAGCGACAAATCCGCCTGGTTGCGCCATAGCTAAAGCAAGTTTGCGGAAAATCTGCGGTAGTTGAGCCGCAGATTCAATCGTGATTGCATAGTTAAATAGCGCTCCTGGGGTAAAAATTCCCCCACTGGGCAATGTATAAGTGCTGGTTTCTTGAATTGCCCAACGTCCACGCTGCGGTGCAGAGGTGCAAGCCGATAACAAAATTACTTTTGCGCCTTCACCACGAGCCGCAAATAATCCGGTAAGTGCATTGGTGATCCCCGGGCCGGCTGTGGTAAAAACTACAGTGGGGCGATTATTGGCAAAGTATGCTTCCGTGGCTGCAAATGCTGCTCCTGCTTCATGGCGGAAGTTCAACACCTCAATACTGCTATTTGATAGCGCACCCCAAAGGCTGGCCATCGCGCCACCAGCGACACCAAAAGCGTAGCTTACTCCCAAATTTACCAACATCTGAGCGATCGCATCGGCAACTGAGAGTGTTGTTGGTGTTTCATCATTTAAAAAATGCTGAGTTCCTCCGTTATTCTCCGATTCATCAAGCTGACGAGAAGATTCTACATATCTATTTGCTGGAAATTCTTTGTATGGCTCAGTAGTGATGAGAGGAGAGTTGGAACCAGTATAGTTTTGACTCATGGTTTCACTTGATTACATAAAGTTACACAAAGGCTTTTTAGTTTACAATCACAGCGCTAGCAATATTTAATACGAACAACTCTGTTGTTTATCACAGCTATGACCGAGTTTGATCGATAGTAGAAACGGTTGATTGCTGCTGATTGATGGTTGTGATAGCACTACCAAAAAATTTTTGCAAAGCATACAGCAAGTAAGGCTGTGCTTCTGATAACCAGAATAGAGGGGATGATAAATGATATGCAATCAAAAATCTTTTGATGGAGGTGTCAAATTTTTCGCAGCTACAATACTTAAGTCGGTTGGCAGGGAAAAACTAAATAATGAAAAGGCATGGAAAAAAGAAATTAAGCTTAACTCAAGCATATCTCAGAAATTTTACAAAGCTTTACATAGTTATCTTTAATCACACCAGCCTACTCATTAAAATGCCTGGAGAGGTTATTAATTTCTGATGATTACTACGATAAAAGCATATCTGCAATGATAAATCTTTTGATAAAAGTGGCAATTCTTTCGCTTGTATCACTATTACGACATTTTCAACTTAGTGATTCTGAAAAATTGATATTCTGCGTAGGCGTAGCTACTGAGCTACATGACCAAATTTACAATAGAAAATCTTTTGATAAAGATGACAATTCTTTTACTTTTTTGCCCAGGTGCTTGCAAATTGGCAACTGCCTCTCTTCCGTATTAAGTTTTGAATTTGCTTTGTAGCATAAGCCGAGCTACAACAGTTTAGCGGTCTTTATATTGCCACCAAACACTCATCAAGTCAATTATTTGTAACGATAAAGACATAGTTACTTCAATTTTTATATATCCTGTGAGAGATGACAAAGCGTTAAGTACATATTCCTTGAGAAAAGAAATTAGGCTTTTAAGCCGAAACCCTTTAAAACTACCTTTCTAGCCTCTGGCGATTTATCAACAGTTACGTAGATTTTCCGTCAAATGTTACTCAATGACAAAACAAACACAACGTTATACGCAAACTTATACGTGTTTTTGTAGCTTATTTATCATGTGACGGATGATGTTTCTTTATTAAAAATTAAATATAAAATTATACACAAAATTATACGCAAGCTTATACGTTTTTGTGTTAAATAAATGTATTTCTTGCGACGGATGACTAAGCATATTCTTCTATAGTTAAATCCCTGATAGAGTAAGTTAAGATAAATTAAGAAAATGAACTAATGAGTTAAAAATTTTTGATTCAAGCCTAGCCAAGCCCGGTAAATTCATTTATGTTGATAACCAAACGACTCTACAGTAGTATTTGGTCAAAGTCCTTTCCCTCGCAAAGGGTAAGGAACAAAAATTTTTTTCATTTAACAGTTTACCAGTCGAAACCCAGTAACTTTTGGTTTGCGAACCATTCCTTAGCTATGGTGCAGGCTACATCTCTTTCTTGTTAAAGGTACACAAATTTCCGCAGTCCTATTCCTGTACTAGGATAGTTTGACTTTAATCAGCCACCCATTTTAAATGTCTGAAATCCTTACTTAACGGGAATAGCAAATTACGAAAAGTAGTATTAGTATATATTTAAAATATTTTTTCTACTTATAGATTGAGAATTTTCAAATCTTAGCTAATCAGGTATATTGACAAATCTAAAATTTGTTTGTCGATTTTTTGCATTCATCAAAGTTTGTTTAAGTCAATAATAAATCTAATATTAAATATTGAATTTTTTCTGAAAAAATTGGTTAAATTATTCCATTTTTATTGATATAATAAGTTTTGTTAAGTCAGCTAGTAATATTTTTTAATTTACTAGCTAATTTTATTTTTTAACTGCCTAACACCGCACCAAAGTTTTTAGTTAGTTATGACTATCAACTCATTGATGGCTATGGTGCTGATTAATTACCAGGAGCAAGTAGAAATATGAATTCTGGCGAATATAGATTAGCTAGATCAAATACTCAATGGCCACTACAGCCAGAAATAGAAATGAAGTTTGCTCACTTTCTAATAAATCAAGCTGTAGATGCTGCCTTTTGTTTAGGAGAAAATGGCCGATTTCTCTACGTCAACAATGCCACTTGTCGGATGACTGAGTATTCCCGTGAGGAATTACTTTCTATGAGGTTGCACGATATAGACGTAGATTTTTCTCTACACAACTGGTCAAATATTAATTCAGAAGGTTCTCTTACCTTTAAATCTCGCTACCGCACAAAAGGCGGGCGAATCTTTCTGGTAGAAATATCCATTAGCTATGTAAAACAACAAGATATAGAATTTGGCTGTGCTTTTGTCCGGGAAATAAGTGATGAAATAGTAGAATTGAGCGTGCAAAAGTGGACTGATGAATTAAGGGATGCCAAAGACAATTTACAACAGGAATTTTCTCAACTCAAGGCAAAAGAAGTAGAATTAGAAACATCTCTTTCTTTACTTCGTTCTACTCTCGAATCTACTGCCATTGGTATTGTTGCAGTTAACTCTGAGGGAGATATTCTGAGCTTGAATCAGAAATTTATCGATATGTGGCAGATCCCGGAGTCCCTAATATTATCTAAGAAATGTCCCCGATGCAAAGACTTTTTTGAAAATCAACTTAAAGATCCCCATGCCTTTAATCGCCTAATTTGGGAAGTGTCTAGCCAATCTGATTTCGAAAGCTACGATATTTTGGAGTTGAAAGATGGGAGAGTTTTTGCACACTACTCTAAACCTCACTTGTTGGATGGCAAAATTATTGGTAGAGTCTGGAGTATTTGGGACATTACTGAATCGAAACAGACTGAAGAGGCATTGCGGCTAAACGCAGTTAGATTTCGGACTTTAGCTGAAACGACAGATACCAGCACTTTTCTGATTCAAGGTACGCGGCTTTGCTACATAAATCCAGCAGTAGAGCAACTGACTGGTTACACAAAAGAAGAACTGTTAACGGGTTTTGATATTCGGCGACTGATTAAAAGCAAAAGACGCAGGCAGGTACGTAAGCAGGGTGAAGTAAGTAACTTTGAATACCAGGAGATGAATATTCTGACAAAAAGCGGTAAGGAGCGCTGGCTAGCTTGTGCGGTTGTCACGCTAGATGGAGTACTAGATTTTGGTGGAAAACCAGTAGAAATGATTGCAGGTATTGATATTACCGATTACAAATATGCAGAATTAGGTCTTAACCAAGCTTTAGAACAAGCAAAACAACTTAGCGAACTTAGAGCGCGTTTTCTTTCTATGGTTTGTCATCAATTTCGTACACCGTTGAATATTGTTTCATTTTCTAATAGTTTATTAAAGGAAGAAGTAGACAAACGTACACAGAAGAAAATCCAACCACTGCTGGATCACATTCAAAAAGCTACAGAACAACTGGGTCAGATGTTGGATGATATTTTATTCTTCTCTAAGGCAGAAGCAGCAAAAATAAACTATGAGCCAAAGCCACTTGAGTTAGTTAATTTTTGTAATGACTTAGTTGCACAAATGCAGATGAGCATTAGTAAAATCCCGATTAATTTTCTCACTCAAGAAAATTCTCTAACAGCCTACATAGACAAAAAACTGTTAGAGCCGATTTTAAAAAATCTGCTCGATAATGCAATAAAATATTCTCCCTCTGGTATGACAGTTGATTTGAGACTTTTTTGCGAAAATGAGCAATTAATTTTCCAGGTCGAAGATAGAGGTATTGGTATTTCAGCACTAGATCAACAACGAATATTTGAACCATTTTACCGTGGAACTAATATCGATCACATACCTGGCACTGGGCTAGGACTGTCAATTCTTAAAACCCTAGTAGACTTACATCATGGTCAAGTATCTGTGGAAAGTCAACTTGGTGTGGGCACTACCTTTACTGTGAAGTTGGCATTAATCAAGTCAGAGTTTAGTAGTTCCGAGTTATGAATGTTGAAATCAAGATTAGTTATTAATTAACAACTTAACAATCACAACTCTCGGAACGAAGTAATTAAGCTTATGCCTATTTCCATACTCACAAAAAAGTTGAGTACAGCATGGCTTGACATCCTCACCGCCGTGTTCGCCCTTGGCGTTCCTGTTCGCGCAGCGTCTCCGTCAGGAGAAGGGTACGCACTCTTAAGAAGGAGTAATGAGTAATAAGTAAATACCCATTTTTCATCCACTCATTACTCATTACTTTAAAGCATTGCGTGAAGCACGGGGTTTTAAACCCAACTTTCTGATAAATCTAACTAAACTAGGCAAAATTCCGCCACGGTTTAATATTAACCAGCTTCTGCTGAAAGTTATGGTAATAAAAAATTATGTACGAATCATCAAATAAAATTCTCGTCATTGAAGATGATAATGTTACCCGCGATCTTTATTTAAAAGGTCTTAAGGCTAAAGGTTTTGATACAATCAGTGCTAATAACGGTCTTGCTGGTATCCAACAAGCACAAGAGTGTATACCCGACTTAGTTATTTGCGATATCACTATGCCCGATATGGATGGTTATAGCGTTTTAAATACGCTACGCCAAGATCCTCTTACGGCAATTATTCCCTTTATTTTTCTGACTGGGAGTAGTAACAAAGCAGATGTTCGCAAAGCTATGGAATTGGGAGCAGATGACTATCTTACCAAACCCTCGACACTAGACGAATTACTCAGAGCGATCGCTATCCGGCTAGAAAAGCAAGCTACTCTGCAATACTGGTGCGCTATGAAATTTGAGAAAGCTCCAAAATCAGTAATTGTAGATAATACTCCAAGTGCGATCGCACCTGAAGAACCCACGATCCCTTCTAAGTCAATCTTTCCCTGCATTCCTCAATTAAAAGAAGTTTTCGACTTTATCGAAGCCCATTATCATCAAGGAATTACTTTGTGTGATGTGGCTGTTGCTGTTGGTTACTCACCTGCTTACTTAACTAACCGAGTCGCAAGGCAAACGGGAGAGACTGTAAACTGCTGGATTGTCAAACGCCGAATGGCAGGCGCTCGTTTTTTACTCCAAAATAATAATCAGACTATCGAAAAGATCGCCAAAGCATTAGGTTATCAAGATGTGTCTCATTTTTCTCGCCAGTTTCGCCAACATCACGGTTTACCTCCCCAAGCTTGGCGCAAACAACATCAGCTTGTATCCCAAAAACAGGTAAAACTTTGGTGAAAGTCGATTTACAGCAATTTTCATTTAGACTAAAAGTGGAATTGGGAAGAAACGTTAAATAATTCTCCCTCATCTCCCTCATCTTCCCCATCTCCCCCTTTCCCCCTACCTCAAATAAATAGTTGTGTAAACTCATATATTAAATCCACCCTGCCCTTACGTAACATGGCTGGATCTAATCTTTCAGTAGTGTTACAAGTCATCAAGACAACTAATCGTTGCTGCATCTGAATACCAGACTCATCAATGACACTTTGATACAAAGTACCATCCAGCAAACTGAGAATGTGTTCGGTTTTGTTATTGTATTGTGCTACCTCAGAAGCACGATCTTGCGCTAGATTATCAGCTTCGTTAATAACGATACAAATACGTTCTATGTAAGTTGGGGGGACAAAATTAGCGATCGCATCATGATCTAAAATAAAAATTACATACCCTAAAGGTACAAGAATTTCTTTTGCTACAGCTTGTGTCCAGACTGTTTTACCAGTACCTGGTTTCCCATGTACAACAACCGCTAACTGGTTTTGATTCAGAATCGCTTGCTGTACAGCATCAGTAAACTGTTGGATATCTGCCGGAAATGTGCGAATGGGGAATTGGCTGTGAACTTTACCTACACGACTTTGATATCCACTCAGCATAACTGCCAAGTCGTAAGTTGCCTTGTTAATTAGTGGGGCAAGATTTCTCGCCATTAAACTATATTGTCGTCGCCCGCGATCGTAGGGATCAATTTGCAACCAAACGTCATGCTTTGCCCAGTAAGCATAAACAGTATTAATCACATCTAAGCGTTCCCAGCTAACAAATCTATCTATAGGAAAATAAAAATCTCTTTCTGAATAATACTGAGTAATAATGTCAGGATTACCCAACACACCCAAAACTCGCAGTACAGTAATTTCTTGCAGTCGGTTAAGAACATAATCAATGGGAATGCTACTACGACTAACAAATTGAACGATAGGCGTTTCCGTACTCAAAACATCTTTGTAGCGATGATCTGGTGATTGAGGATCTGGTGTGATGTAATTCCAAAATTTTTCAACTTCGTAGCGGGTATTATCAGATACAATATTTAATAAATTAGCCCACCAAGCATAATTATTTCGCCCCAAAATATCAGCAACATTACTCGCTAAATTCAAACTTTTTTGAGTTAATTCGCGGGAGTCACTATATAACAGTTGCCACAAGAATCCCCAATCTAACTCTCGGTTAAAGGGTCGCCAACCACTAGCAAGCAAGCTTTGGCGAGTATTATTTGTAGGAGTGCCTTCATTGCTTCTAAAATAGTCAAAATCCATATTTGTTTAGTTATGCAGCGTTAATAGAGCTATTTGTGTTAAATATGAGATTTTAAAATTTTTCTTGTAATATCAACTACTTGCATACAAATGGTAATTTTATTTTCACCGTGCTGTACTGGCTAGGAAGTTTTTTTAATTTAACTCATTACTTATGTAATATACTATATTACATAATAATTACCTGCGTCAACTTTTTTGACAAAGCAATTATCTCTTAATGTCCCTCCGCTATTTATCCATCTCTTTAATATCATGTTCAAAAGCACATAATCCCACTTTTGGCTGATGCCAAAGTTTCTGTCCCTAATAGCAAGGTGAGGTTCCGAATATTACCGATGCAGAGGGCAGCTATGCTGTGTTGCTTGAGGATGTTTGAAAAGTCCTCTTCTCGGTAAAAAAATGTTTAGATCCCCCTATCCATTACCCGGATCTTTCTCAACAAAACGTAAAAATACTTAAATAAAGCCGAAAAGGTTGATAGATATAGTTTTGAGGAGGAGAAAACAGAGGGGAATGAAAAATGGAAAGGTGGGCAGCATCGGAATTGAGGTATGTAAATTTGGGAGATGCGCGCAGAAACAAGCGCCTAATCAAGCTAGTAGAAGACTTGGCAGCACAACCAACAAGTACTGTACCGCAAGCATCTGGGACTCTAGCAGCAACAACAGCAGCATACGATTTATGGAGTTCGCCGTATATAAAAGCAGCAGATATCAGTCATGGACATAGTAAAAGTACAGTCGAAAGGGCAAATTAGCCATACAGGACACAACAAATATGGATGTCACAAGTCATCCAGGGACAAAAGGAATAGAATATTTAGATCATAAAAAAAGTTTTGGATTAAAAGTACATTCAACATTAATAGCGAGCATAAAAGGAGTGCCTCTGGGAATAATAGACCAACAAATATGGGTGAGAGATATAGAAGATTTAGGGATAGCAAAAAAACGCTGTCAGAGACAAACACAAGAAAAAGAAAGCCAACGCTGGTTAGACGGATTAGAATGAACAAACACATTGTTAGCCAAGAAAACAAAAATTATAACGGTAGCAGATTCAGAAGCAGATATATTTGATTTATTTCACCAAGAAAGACCAGATAATTGCCATTTACTCATCCGGGGAACTCATAATAGGAGAGTCAACCATACAGCGAATTATCTACATGAAGCAATTCGCTCAAGTGCAGTGCGTGGAAAGATTGAAGTCTCAGTAAAACGTAATCCAGAAAGACCAGCCCGGATAGCAAAACTAACAATTAGATATGAAACGATAAGCCCATCAATGCTAACACTCATACTTTCTGCTGTTTGTTTAGTCCTCCTATTGTCATTCAGCAATTCCAATCCTGTTGAGAATTAGCTTTTAGCTTTTGTTAAGAAAGATGTGACTAATGGATAGCTTAAAAAAGGCAGGGCTGATTTATTCCACAAGGGCAAGGAGTTTGTCAATATCATGAGATAGAAATCTGTGAGCAATTGTTATAGAAGCATAACTATATGAGGCGAATGATGTTGAGTGCGATTGCTCTGGTAATGGAAAGATTTGCCGGAGCATTGTTCAGTTTCTTGGAAACCATGCGATTGCAAGGAAAGAATGCTGTTGAGGAACTTTTCAATTTGTTAGCCTTCGGGCTTTCTCCACCCCAAGTAGACTTTCCACCATCTTACTAGGGCTTATCGACTAGTCTCTTCTCAATAAGCCCTACTTCTTGCTGTGACTAATTACGATTTGATTTTTGCGATCGCTTGTTTTTTACCGGATCTGACAAAACCGCATTGCTCCCAGTAAGTGCTGACTGCTGTACATAGATAGCGAAGCGTTTAGCCTATGCTGATTAACATTCTATTCCCCATTCCCCATTCCCAATTCCCCATTCCCAATAACTTTATACGTAATTACGGAAGCATTCCCGCCAATTAATCTCGTTCTATCCTCAGTGCTTCTGTAGTTTATTACCTCTAAAGACGGCAAACACCACTCGGACGTTACGGTTCACCCTAATTACTGAAAGTATTAATTCTCATACATTAGACAGAGTGAAGGCAAATCAATCCATGAACCAACTAAAAAAACTATTTAGTTAGTTTAACCGTCCTAAGCAAGGTTCGGGAAACCACCCTTCATGGACTGGCTACCACTAAGCTTCAGTATATATATCAGCATTATCTGGAGTTTTAACCCCAGGAAAGCCAAATCAAAGGTATTCATGCTGAATTGGCTGATTTATTGACCTGTTGGTTCAAAATTTAGTCCTTTATATTCTCATTCATTCATTTGTAGTTATACGGAGCCAGCACCTAAAATGGCAAAAGTAGTTGGAATTGACTTAGGAACAACGAACTCCTGCGTGGCAGTGATGGAAGGTGGTAAACCTACTGTAATTGCTAATGCTGAAGGTTTTCGGACAACCCCATCAGTAGTGGCATTTGCGAAAAATGGCGACAACTTGGTTGGCCAAATCGCCAAACGCCAAGCGGTGATGAACCCCGAAAATACGTTTTACTCAGTCAAACGCTTTATCGGTCGCCGCTACGACGAAGTGAGTAACGAAGCAACTGAAGTTTCTTACAAAGTTCTCAGCAGCAACGGCAATGTCAAATTAGATTGTCCGATAGCTGGTAAACCGTTTGCTCCTGAAGAAATTTCTGCAAAAGTTCTTCGCAAACTAGTTGAAGATGCCAGCAAATACCTTGGTGAAACTGTTACCCAAGCTGTAATCACCGTTCCCGCATACTTTAACGACTCTCAACGACAAGCGACAAAAGACGCTGGTAAAATTGCAGGTATCGAAGTTCTGCGGATTATCAACGAGCCGACTGCTGCTTCTCTAGCTTATGGCTTTGACAAGAAGAGTAACGAAACCATTCTCGTATTTGACCTTGGTGGTGGTACCTTCGACGTATCTGTGCTGGAAGTAGGAGATGGAGTTTTTGAAGTACTAGCCACATCTGGGGATACACACCTTGGTGGTGACGACTTTGATAAAAAAATAGTTGACTTCTTAGCTGAAAAGTTCAAGAAAGCCGAAGGCATTGACCTACGGAAAGATAAGCAAGCTTTACAACGTCTGACTGAAGCCGCAGAAAAAGCCAAAATTGAGCTTTCTAGCGTTAGCCAAGCAGAAATCAACCTACCATTTATCACCGCTACCCAGGATGGGCCGAAGCACCTGGATACAACCCTGACTCGTGCCACCTTTGAAGAACTTTGTTCTGACTTAATCGACCGTTGCCGTGTTCCTGTGGAAAACGCTCTGCGCGATGCCAAGTTAAGCAAAGGTGATATTGATGAAGTGGTATTAGTGGGTGGTTCTACCCGTATTCCCGCAGTCCACCAGATTGTGAAGCAAGTATTGGGTAAAGACCCTAACCAAAGTGTTAACCCTGATGAAGTTGTAGCAATCGGTGCAGCAATTCAAGCAGGTGTACTGAATAATGAAGTTACTGGCATCTTACTGTTAGATGTATCACCACTTTCTTTGGGTGTTGAAACATTAGGCGGCGTGATGACCAAAATTATTCCCCGCAACACAACAATCCCCACCAAGAAATCGGAAGTCTTCTCCACCGCAGTGGATGGTCAAACCAACGTAGAAATTCACGTTCTTCAAGGTGAACGCGAATTTTCTAACGATAACAAGAGTTTGGGAACCTTCCGCCTTGATGGTATTCCTCCTGCACCACGTGGCGTTCCTCAAATTGAAGTGGTGTTCGATATTGACGCTAACGGTATCCTTAACGTCACCGCTAAGGACAAAGGTACTGGCAAAGAACAGTCCATCAGCATAACTGGTGCTTCCACCCTGGATAAAACTGATGTTGACCGGATGGTAAGAGAAGCAGAACAAAACGCTTCATCTGACAAAGAACGGCGTGAGAAGATTGAACGCAAGAACCAAGCCGACTCCTTGTCATACCAAGCTGAAAAGCAGTTACAAGAATTGGGCGATAAAGTTCCGGCTGCTGACAAGACTAAAGTTGAAGGTTTGGTAAAAGAACTGCGGGAAGCAGTTGCCAAAGAAGACGATGAGCAAATCAAGAAGCTCACCCCAGAATTGCAACAAGCCCTATTCGCTGTTGGTAGCAACATCTATCAACAAGCTGGTGCTGGTGCAGCACCAGGTGCTGAACCTCAAGATGGTGGTTCCACCTCTAGCTCTGGTAGCGGCGACGATGTGATTGACGCTGATTTTACAGAGAGTAAATAATTCCCCTACTCCTTTCGGGATAATTATTTTGTCCCGCCTCATATTACCCATCCAGGTATTAACCTGGGTGGGAATTTTTTTTAAAAGTTATGAGTAAAAATAAATAATATTGCTAACTCTTGATTTTAATTGATTTCTAACTCCTCACTATTAACTTCCTTATGCCATATCCACAAGCACCTTGGACACTTCAAGGCTACGCTATCCAAACTCTACATTTAGTGAATATTGACCTAGTACGCCCTTTGATTCCTTTAGAGTTAAAGATTATTTCTGTATGGCCTGGTAAAACCATCGCTAGCGTGTATTTATCTAACTACGGGTCAGGCTCGGTACTAGAGTACAGTGAGTTAATTATTGCCCCAGCTTTGGTTAATTACCAGAGCAAAATCGGCGGTTGGATTTCTCATATTTATGTAGATAATGCTGATTCGGTGGCTGGTGGTCGAGAAATTTGGGGACTACCAAAGGAACTAGCTGAGTTTACCTGGAAAGAAGGAGAGCATATCACTGTGAATCAGGGAAAACGGAAGTTGTGTAGTCTTAAGTATAATCAGCAAACCTTGGCATGGAGACAGGGGTTAAGTGCCTCTGGTTTCAGCGTCAAGGGTAATGATTTGCTGATATTCCCTGCTAAATTTCAATCCGTATTGGGTTTGATTGGTTCTCAGTTAGAAATCCCCGCCGAAAGTCCTTTTTCTGGAATAGGTTTAGGTCAGCCTTTGTTAACTGTGCATTGTGAGCAGATGAGTTTGCAGGTTGATGCCCCAAAAGTTGTAGGGCAATCTGATTGGAGATTTTAGATTAACCCCATAAGTTTGTCTGGGAAAGGAATTTGGAATACTGGGGCAGAAGCTACTTGTACAAAATCGTGGGTTTTGAGACGCGATAAATCGCCGTCTCTACAAATGTTTTGGTGTATTGAATTATATTGGGGCATAATTCGGAATGCGGCACTTTGAGTTTGTAGTTCTAGATATACCTAAAAAAGTAAACATCAAATGGTCGCTTGAAAGTATATGCGATAGATTGGATGGTCTATCTCGCTATACATTCTATGTAATATCTAGCAATTTTTTAAATTAAAATTGTTTACTTAATTAGCAAGCTTGAGAAAACGACACCCTGATTACCCTACTGTTAATTATCAGTAGGGTTTTTTGTTGAAAATAACTAAATTACCAACTTTTAATACAATTTTATTTATTATTAAAGTCCATAGAAGGAGCAACACAGCTAGTCTTTTAAAGATGTTTTCTCTAAATAAGACAAATTGATATTTGATTTGCTCGTATAGATGTAGTTACAGAGATAGCGATCGCTATTTCCCCCCTCAGATTATTTTGAAAATATCCTAGTAAAACACGGCGGAAATAAACCACCCATTCTAAATTAATGAAATCCTTACGCTGTATTCATTTTTAATTTTTAATTCCGCCTTGCGGTACTAACTTCCCAACATCTGCAAGTTATGTAAAGTTGCATAAAGCCCTCCCTGTTCCAGTAGTTGATCGTGACTTCCCTGTTCGATTAATTCGCCACGCTTGAGAACAAAAATCCGGTCTACATTGCGAATCGTAGACAGGCGGTGAGCGATAATAATGGCGGTACGTCTGAGCAATAGCTGGTTTAATGCCTCTTGCACTAAAGCTTCTGTGCCAACATCTAAACTAGCGGTAGCTTCATCTAACACCAAAATTTGGGGATTGCGAATAGCAGCCCGCGCAAAAGCTAAAAGTTGCTTTTGACCACTAGAAATATTTGTGCCCCGTTCTCGAAGTTGAGTATCATACCCTTGAGGTAGTTCTTCTATAAATTGGGCAATGTTGGTTTGCTCTGCTGCTTGCTGAATCTGTTCAATGGTATAGCCATCTCCTAAAGAAATATTGCTTTTAACATCGCCAGCAAACAAAAAGCCTTCTTGTAAAATTACTGCCATGTAGCGCCGCAGTTCTGCCTGTGGAACTTCTCGAATATCTACGCCATCGATGAGAATGCGTCCTTTGGTGGGTTCATAGAGGCGGCATAAAAGCCGGATGATCGAAGTTTTACCCGCACCAGTGGGGCCAACTAATGCCACTTTTTCGCCAGGACGAATGGTGAAATCTAAGTCTTTAATTACGTAATCATCATTTTTATAAGCAAACCAGACATGATCAAAGCAAATCTCTCCCAGTTCAGGCGGGGAAGTCGTATCTGGGGATTCGAGATTTGCAACGATTTCGTCTATGTAGCCGAATTTAGCATCCAATATTGAGAAGCGCACATTGGCGCGATCGCGGATTTCTATTGGTTCATCTAATATATCGCCTACGCGTTCAATAGCAGTAAAACCAGCTTGAATTACTGTAAATTTTTCGGCAAAATCTCTTAAAGGGTCAAATAATCGTTGGGCATACAAGACAAATGCCGATAAAGTCCCAAAAGCTATACTTTTTCCTAACAGTAACCAACCACCCATACACAAAACAGCTGCGATCGCAATCAGCCCAATCCATTCTAAGGTTGCTGAAATAAATGAATCATAAAAAATGGTTTGATCCATTTGCTGTGTGTAGCGGCTGTTGGTGGCACGAAACAGTTCGGCATTAAATTTTTCCCTGCGGAATAACTGCACTACGTTAATGCCAAGGACATTTTCTTGTAGCTGTGAGTTTAATATAGAAAGTTCTTCCCGCCCTTTGTAATTAGCTTTGCGGTACTGTTGCTGAATGTAAACAATTAACCAGGTAACTGGTAATAGCATCAATACCAGCAAGCAAGTCAGTTGCCATTCGATGGAAAACATTAAACCCAAAATCACCAGCATAGAAAACAAATTGGACACGATGCCAATTGCCCCAGTGGAAAAGACATCGCCTAAGACTTCCACATCGCTGGTAATTCGGGTGATTAATTTACCTACGGGTGTACGGTCAAAAAAGCGTACTGCTAGGGATGTTACGTGCTGAAATAAATCTTGGCGAATTGCGGCGGTGATTTGTTGCCCTAGCTTCTGTACTAAATAACCCTGGTAGCCTGTAAAAATTAATCGGATTGCGATCGCCACAAACAACAATCCCTCCAGGATATTTAACCCTTCGGACAAGGGGCGATTCCTGAGAAATTCGTAAGCGCTTGGTTCATTGCGAATTAGGGAGATAACTTGGCCAATCAACAGAGGTTGGACGGCATTAGCTAGGGCGATGGGTATGAGTAGGGACATTGACAGTGCCAATAGTTGTCCGTTACGACGGGCGTAAGGCACTAGACGCAAAAACAACCGCCAGTCATTTTCACGCCGACGGGGTTGCGTATAAGATTTTTTGAGAGATTGATAGATGCTCATAGTAAGAGCATTATATTAATGTTTCTAAAAAAATACGCATATTTAAAGTGGCCTTTGTCCTGCGACTCTGATACCATGCCTGAGATAGAAACCGCAAGATTCCTACTCAGACATAGATGTAGCGTATTATGCTTTAGCTTGTTCAAAATAGCAGCTAGTAGTCTGCCAACCCAAAAATGTGCTTGTGAGGACTGGGTAAAGGGGAAAGGGAAAAGGGAAAAGGGTAAGGGATTTAAACCTTTTACCCGTTCCCCCTTCCCCTTTACCCCGCCAAGTTCACTTGGCGAACTACTAGTAGTCTGCCAACCCAAAAATGTGCTTGTGAGGTCTGGGGAAAGGGTAAGGGATTTAAAACCTTTCCCCCTTAACCCTTACCCTTTACCCTGCTTTCATCACGAAAGCGAACTATTAGATGATTCTCTTGACCATTTGTATTACTATTTTTTTGCCGCTCAACGACCGGTCATTTGCTCCAGCTTTTCGGGGTACCGAGCGCCTTGCACCGTAATTTGGGAGGCGGCATCATCGATGTTACGCAGATCGTCGGGCGTGAGTTCGACGGAGACTGCCCCAATGTTTTCGTCCAAGCGATGCAGCTTCGTGGTGCCAGGGATCGGAACAATCCAGGGTTTCTGCGCCAGTAGCCAGGCAAGTGCAATCTGAGCAGGTGTCGCCTGTTTCTGTTCTGCAATGCTGCCAAGCAGATCAATCAGAGCCTGATTTGCCTTGAGCGCTTCCGGCGTGAAGCGAGGCAGGGTGCTGCGGAAGTCCGAACTGTCGAAGGTGGTGCTTTCGTCGATCTTACCCGTGAGAAAGCCCTTACCCAAAGGACTGTACGGGACAAAGCCAATTCCGAGTTCCTCAAGGGTCGGTATCACTTCCTTTTCAGGAGTCCTCGTCCACAGCGAGTATTCGCTCTGGAGAGCAGTGATCGGCTGAACTGCGTGCGCGCGACGGATAGTTTGCACTCCTGCTTCAGAAAGTCCAAAGTGCTTCACTTTACCCTCCTGAATCAGTTCCTTCACTGCTCCTGCAACATCTTCAATCGGCACGTTCGGGTCAACTCGATGCTGATAGAGTAGGTCGATTGTCTCGACCTTGAGTCGCTTGAGTGAACCCTCCACGGCTTCCTTAATATGCTCCGGTCGGCTATTCAGGCCGGGTGAACCCTTCATACCACGGGGATCAGAATTCGGACTGATGTCGAACCCGAATTTGGTGGCGATGATCACTTGGTCGCGGAAGGGAGCGAGGGCTTCGCCCACAAGCTCTTCATTTGTGAACGGGCCGTAGACCTCGGCGGTGTCAAAAAATGTAATGCCGCGATCGACGGCGGCTCCCAGAAGAGCGGTCATCTCCTGCGTGTCTTTGGGTGGGCCATAAGAAAAGCTCATTCCCATGCAGCCCAGCCCGATCGCCGAGACTTCTAGATTACTGTTTCCAAGTTTGCGCTTTTGCATTATTACTCCTTTGAGGTTCTACCTCGGTTATGCAGATTTCAGGGATGCCATATCGATACAGAAGCGGTACTTCACATCAGACTTGAGCAGGCGCTCATAGGCTTCGTTGACCTTCTGGATGGGAATAACTTCGACATCGGCGGTGATATTATGCTCGCCGCAAAAGTCGAGCATCTCTTGGGTTTCGGCAATGCCGCCAATCATAGAGCCAGAAAGACTACGGCGTGCCATGATAAGACTGAATGCTGAGACATCCAGAGGCTTCTCAGGTACGCCGACAAGGGTGATGTTACCGTCAAGGCAGAGCAGGTTGAGATAGGCGTTGATGTCGTGCTTGGCGGAAACAGTATCGAGGATGAAATCGAAACTGCCAGCGTGCTTCTGCATTTCGTCGGTGTTGCCGGAGACGACAACTTCGTCGGCACCAAGGCGGAGCGCATCTTCCTTCTTGTCGGGTGAGGTAGTGAAGACAACGACGTGGGCACCAAGCGCACGGGCGAACTTCACGCCCATGTGGCCCAGCCCGCCAAGACCAACTACGCCGACCTTCTTGCCCTTGGTGACACCCCAGTGGTGCATGGGCGAGTAAGTTGTAATTCCGGCGCAGAGGAGTGGCGCAACCCCAGCGAGATCGAGGTTGGAGGGAACGCGCAGAACAAAGCGTTCATCGACGACGATGCTATCGGAGTAACCACCGTATGTAACGCCTCCGAGTTGCTTGTCCGGGGAGTTATAGGTTTGGGTCATGTTCGGGCAGAACTGCTCAAGACCACCCCTGCAATGCGGGCAGGTGCCATCCGAGTCAACCATGCAGCCGACGGCGGCCAGGTCGCCGGGCTTGTACTTCGTAACTGCCGAGCCGACTTTTGTGACACGACCGACAATCTCATGACCGGGAACAATCGGGTAGACTGTGGACATGATGCTGCTCCACTCGTTACGCACCGAATGGAGATCGGAGTGGCAGATGCCGCAAAAGAGGATTTCAATCTGCACGTCCTGTTCAGTTGGATCGCGCCGTGCAATTTGGGTGGAGGAGAGTTGTGATGTTGCACTGGCTGCGGCATAAGCTTTTGTGTTGTACATAAATTGATGTGATGCTCCTATTTGTTTACTTTTGGCGACTGGTATTGTTCGTCGCTGACCTTTTCCAGCCAGTCCACGGGCTTGCCATCGAGCGCCTCCTGAATGGCGATGTGCGTCATCGCTGTGGTTGCCGTAGCACCGTGCCAATGCTTTTCACCAGGTGAGAACCAGATCGTGTCCCCCATCCGAATTTGCTCGATCGCGCCGCCCCAGCGCTGTGCGAGACCGCAGCCCGCCGTCACAATCAAGGTCTGTCCCAACGGGTGGGTATGCCATGCTGTCCTAGCACCAGGCTCGAACGTGACACTGGCACCAAGTGTGCGTGCTGGATCGTGTGCTTCGAACAGGGGGTCAATGCGGACAGTGCCGGTAAAATACTCAGCCGATCCTTTGGTGGAAGGCTGTGAGCCACTTATTTTGATGTCCATTTCCTTAATTCCTTCACTTGATGGCATTTAGGTGGCTGTCCCAATCGTAGAGGTTGAGCATTTAGCGCCTGCTCTATCGGTAGGGATGGATTTTTTAAAAAGCAAGGTTAGCCTTGATGCCTTTTGCTTGTCAGTAGCCGAATCTCTTGCCCAATCAAAACTGAGTTTTTTCTTGAATAAAAATCCAGAATGTTTACAAGAAGCCGAAATCATTTTTCATTGCTTTAGCTTCATTGTAAGAATCCTCAAGGGCAAGCAATAGGACGATCGTCTAAGATTGTTGTACAATCCTGCAAACTTAGAAATGAACGCTGCCAATATCGATTTAATGAACGACCCACAGGCAAAGCGCGAGGCAGACAGAGCGCAAGCCAACAGAGACGAACTAAAAGAGCATATTGCACAGGCGATTTGTCATGATGGGACGATTGAGCCTCTGAAAGGATTGCACTTCAACCGCTCCTCCTCGCCTTCGGAATGTGTTCATAGTGTCTCTATCCCTGCTTTTTGTGCGATCGCTCAGGGCAGCAAAGAAGTTCTTCTGGGCAGCGATCGCTATCAGTATGACCCGATGAATTATCTGCTTGCTACGGTCGAACTGCCGATTATCAGCCAAATTCTGGAAGCGTCCAAGGAGCAACCTTACCTTAGCCTTCGTCTGGATCTCGACCCCACCCTCGTTGGCTCAGTGATGGTTGAGGCAGGGAATCCCTCATTGAGCCGTACTGATGTGAAAGCGATTGACGTAAGTCCGTTGGATGCAAATCTGTTGGACGCTGTGGTGCGACTCGTCAGGCTTCTAGATTCCCCTGCTGAAGCTCATGTTCTCCTACCACTGATTAAGCGGGAAATCATTTACCGACTCCTGATGGGAGAGCAAGGTAATCGGCTCCGCCATATTGCAGTTTTCGGTGGCTACACCCACCACATCGCCAGAGCCGTCGAGCGACTTCGTAAAGACTTTAACCAGCCGATCAAGATTGAAAGTATCGCACGAGAACTTGGAATGAGTGTATCTGGCTTTCACCATCACTTCAAGTCCGTCACTGCAATGAGTCCCTTGCAGTTTCAGAAGCAACTGCGGCTCCAAGAGGCTCGCCGTGTGATGCTGGGGGAAAACCTTGATGCTACCAGTGCTGCCTATCGAGTGGGGTATGACGATGCCTCGCATTTTAACCGGGAGTACAAGCGGCTTTTTGGTGCGCCACCGATGCGCGATGTGGAGCGGCTGCGAGAAGCTGCTAGGGAGACTGCTAGTTCAATCTGATCTCCTGTTCTGGTCGCGGCATCTTGGTAAGACTGCCTGTACTCTAGAATTGCCTGCTAATAAGCTGTTACGCAAATAAGATTGCACATCAACTGGTGAGGTTGTCCTTTGTCATTAGTCATTTGTCCTTGGTAAACACAAATGACTAATGACGGTCTACACGGAAAATATTGCAATATGTAGGCGCGTTAGCTTATTCTGACCACAAAATTGCTGAATTCTGTCAAAAGTCGGCAATCTCAGCCTTTCAATTACTTGGAATATAGGTATTTACTAGGGACGCAGATGTACGCCCCTATTGGAGTATTTGTATTAATTGCTTCATAAATATTCCTATAAGTATGGAACAATATCATACTTCTCTATTTACGTCTTATATCTAAAGATAGAAGATTAAGGTTAAAATTTGGGAAACCTAAGAGGGGTTCACTCCCAAGAGATTTCCTGCCTACTTATCGCAGAAAGCAACTGAGGTCAGATGAAGCAACCTTTAAATCAAGTCAAAGAGTGGGAACAACGTCGTGATGAAGCAAACCGCTACTACCAGCGCGGTAAATTTCAAGAATCTCTCGATCTTGCAACCAAAAATTTACACTTGGCTAGAGCAATTCGAGATCGAGCCAGAGAAGGCCATACATTAAACGATCTCGGTTTAGCTCACCTCAGTTGCTGGCAACCTCAAAAAGCATTAGAGCGCTTTAATCAGGCGCTTTCGGTTGCTATTGAAATTGGCAACCCGCCAGCAGAAGCAACTGCACTTAGCAATCTGGGTTCTACCTACAGCCGTCTTGGACGCTTTTCGCAAGCTTTAGAATATTTTGACAAAGCACTGCCAATCTTTAGGCGATCGCAAGATACTCAAAGTGAAGTTTCTACTCTTAATGATGTAGCGCTAATTTATACCCGCTTAGGAGAACCGAAACGGGCACTGTTGCTACAACACCAAATTTTGAGGATGCGGCGATTGTTAGGTGACTTTTCTGGTGAGGCAACAACGCTCAATGGTATTGGGTTTGCTTACAATGTCTTAGGCAAGTTTGAGCAAGCGCTAGAATTTTTTGAAGCAGCACTTCCAATTCAACGAGCCGTCAAGAATGTGGTTGGTGAAGCAACCACTTTGAATAATATCGCTTCAATCTATAGTGATTTAGGAAAACCGAAACAAGCGCTATTACTCTACTATCAAGTGCTTTTGACACGTCGGGCGATCGGCGATCAGGCAGGCGTTGCTACAACCCTTCACAACATTGGTTTTACCTACAGCACCCTGGCACAGCATCGCCAAGCAATGAAGTTCTACAAGCAAGCCATTGTGATTTATCAACAACTGGGCGATAATCTCGGAGAAATTTCAACTTTGCTGAATATGGGAACCCTTTACGCCACAACGAAACGTAAAAAAATGGCGCGATCGTGCTACCAAAACGCTCAAGATTTAGCAGAGCAAATCGAACACCAGCCACTCTTGGAAAAAGTACAGCAGTTTATAGATTCTCTGTAATTTTAGATGCAACAGGCTCAAATTCCCGACTTCTTTAAGAATTCGGGAATTTTTTTGTTCGAATTGAAGCTCAAAAAGTTCGCAACTTGACTACCGCCGACCATATACTAATCAACAGGTTACGATCAATTAAGAAGTAATAATTTTTGATGGCACCGCCAGGAGTCTTTTTATGTTCATTAGTGAATTGTCACCTATAGTCAGAGAATTTATCCAGCATCCAGCCTCATTTGTAGGTGGGTTATTCTCTGGTGTGCTTCGGCTCAATCTAGCAGACGATCCTGTTAAAAGCTGGCTGGATCAACAGAGCCGCTCAAATAGCTATACCAGCAGCACAACAGAAGCACATAATGGCAAAGCAAGTGGGCCTCAACAGATTTCGATTGATTAAATTATTTGATTAATCGCAAATCCGGTTAATTATTATTGGCAATAGGGAATTGGGAACAGGGAATAGTGATAGAAACTTTAGTTATGGGTGAATGGCACTAAGATAAGCGCAAACCCTTGATTTAACTGGCTTTTGAGTGTGGGGAGTGTGGGGAGTGTGGGGAGCAAGACTTTTTCTCTATCCTCCCCATCTTCCCACACCTCCCACACTCCCTCTTCCTCCCACACCTCCCACACCTCCCTCAGACAAAGGTTTCAGGTTTTCTTAGTGCCATTCAGTTATGGGTCAAAATCCCATTTGAAAAAAGATGTTTTTCGAGACGCGCAGCGCTCTTAAATCGGTGTCCTTGTTACAATCCCACGCTTGAAACCCGTGGGTTTCCCAATTCCCAATTCCCCATTCCCAATTCCCAGTAAATATGGAATCCCTAACCTCTCGTATGCAGGGTGTACAGTCGCCGATTATTCCTGTGGTTGGGGAACTGATCAAAAACTCTCCAGGAACAATCTCTCTAGGACAGGGTGTTGTTCATTACAACCCACCACCGGAAGCTATCGAATTTTTACCCAAATTTTTCGCCGATCCCGCTAACAATTTATATAAATCAGTTGAGGGAATTCCCCCATTGCTGACAGCACTTGCTGGAAAATTGCAAGCCTTCAACGGGATTGAAATCAATGAGGAAAACTGCATCGTCGTGACAGCAGGGAGCAATATGGGATTTATGAATGCCATTCTTGCTATTACTAATCCAGGCGATGAAATTATTTTGAATACGCCTTACTATTTCAACCATGAAATGGCGATCGCAATGGCTGGTTGTCGTCCGGTGTTAGTGGCGACAGATGAAAATTACCAACTGCGTCCAAATGCGATCGCTCAAGCAATTACTCCCAAAACACGGGCTATAGTCACAATTTCGCCCAATAATCCCACTGGAGTCGTCTATTCAGAAGCAGCATTGCGCCAAGTAAATCAAATTTGTGATACTAATGGCATTTACCACATCAGCGATGAAGCTTATGAATACTTTACCTATAACGGTGTAAAACACGTTTCTCCTGGTGCATTTGGGAGTCGCAAGTACACTATTTCTCTATTTAGCCTTTCCAAAGCATACGGTTTTGCTAGTTGGCGCATTGGCTATATGGTGATTCCCAAACACTTATTTGTCGCTATCAAAAAAGTCCAGGATACAATTTTGATTTGTCCGCCAGTCATTTCTCAATATGCAGCTTTAGGGGCATTGCAAGCCAAAGAGGAGTATTTGCAGAGTAATATCGGTGCAATTTCTCAAGTGCGGCAATTAGTACTCGACTCCCTTAACCGCTTACAAGGTTTATGTAGCATCACACCTGCTAATGGTGCTTTCTATTTTTTCCTCAAAGTTAATACTCAAATGGATGCTTTTGAGTTAGTTAAAAGACTAATCCAAGAACATAAAGTAGCAGTCATTCCAGGTACAACTTTTGGTATGGATGACGGATGTTACCTGCGTGTTGCTTACGGTGCGCTGCAAAAAGAGACAGCAAAAGAAGGTATAGAAAGATTAGTCCAAGGTTTAGAAACTATAGTTAGAAATTAAAAGTCATTCATTCTGCCTCCTGCCTCCCCTACAATCCTAAATATAAAATTGAACAGATGCCGATTATTAATAAGCTAATTGAAATTGAAACTGAGCCAAAAATTAATATTTATAATATCACACCACAAATTCAAGAGTTTCTGGGTTCAACATCAATTAAAAATGGACAAGTTTTAGTATTTTCTCGACATACAACAACAGCTTTAGCTATCAACGAGAATGAAGTCAGACTGTTAGAAGATATAAAAGCATTCTTACAAAAATTAGCACCAGAGTCGGACAGTTATTTGCATAATGACTTGCATTTAAGAGATGTGCCAGAAGATGAGCCGATTAATGCTCACTCTCACTTAATGGCAATGATGCTGACCACTAGTGAGATAATTCCCATTGTGGATGGGAAATTAGCTTTGGGAACCTGGCAATCTGTGTTGTTTTTTGAGTTGGATGGGCCGCGCAAAAGAACGGTATTTGTCCAAATTTCTGGCGAATAATGCAACTTCACATCTACAATCCTCTCAGAATTAACCCAAATCTGAGAGAATTACGAACACGACTAACAAGTGCATCAGTTGAATTTACTTACAGCAATTAAAAATCTGAAAGAATGTTTCTAAGCATAACCTTCCTTTCCACAAACCAGAACTTTCGTTGTGTCAAAGGCAGAGGCAAGTAGTGATGAAAAATAACGATAACTTTGTATTACGTAATACTTGGTACTATGCTCTGCCTAGTAATCAGATCAAGCCAGGTATGATGATCAGCCGCATTTTCTTGGGTGAACCTGTGCTGTTAGTCCGAGACCAGAATGGTAAAGTCTCGGCTATGAGAGATATTTGTCCTCATCGTGCCGTGCCTTTGAGTTGTGGTAGATTCGATGGGCAGGAAGTGGAATGCTGCTATCACGGTTGGCGCTTTAACTCAGGTGGACGCTGTACTGCAATTCCATCTCTTGTTGAAGAGCAGCAGATGGATTTAAGCCGCTATGATGTACAGTCCTACGAAGTTCGGGAAGCCCAAGGGAATATTTGGATATATATGGCTGATCCCGATAAATCTCAGCCTGCTGCTTCTGAGATGGAGATTCCGGTGATTCCAGGTTTTGAGGAGCAATCGCCCCAATTTATAGAGGTGATGAAATTCCCCTGTTTTGTGGATCATGCAGTAATAGGTCTAATGGATCCTGCTCATTCACCTTATGTTCATCGTGCTTGGTGGTGGCGAAGTGGGCAACTGCATGAGGAAGTCAAGCAATTCGATGCTTCGCCCTACGGCTTTACTATGCGACGACACCGATTGCCTGCAAATGGAGGTCGATTATACTTGCTGATTGGTGGTGGTGTGCCGGAAACGGAGATTTCTTTTCGTTTACCTAGCGTCAGAATAGAAGAAACCACAATTGGTAAGCATAGAGTTGTTAATTTAACGGCAGTTACACCTATTTCAGACACAGAAACTGAGGTAACTTTTGTTCTTTACTCGACACTTCCCTGGGTGGGATTTTTCAAGCCACTGCTGCATATATTGGCACAAACCTTCCTGGGTCAAGATCGAACAGTTGTGGAAAAGCAACAGATTGGCCTTAAATATAATCCTGTTCTGCGACTGATTAAGGATTCAGATATGCAGGCGCAGTGGTATTACCAGTTAAAGCGGGAGTATGCTCGGTCTGTCGCTGAAGGACGAGAATTTGTGAACCCTGTTAAGGATCAAGTCCTTCGCTGGCGTGCGTGAACTACCCCAAACTAAATTCTGCAAGTTCTGGGCACTTTAGCAGATGATGATACCCTGACAATTTTGAATTAATTTCTAGTACAAGCTCCCACTGATTCTAAAAATCAGTGGTGGTTTCAAGCCTCCACTGAATTGTCTTTAATTTTTAATCTTTAATTTTTAATTCCCCAAAGGGGCTGACTTGGGCAAGCAAATAGTAAAACAAGTTCTACCTGGCTGTGATTTAAATGAGAGCGTACCGTGATGACGATTTTCTACAATCCGGCGAACGGTTTCCAAACCAAGTCCTGAACCACGCCCTACTGATTTGGTGGTGAAGAAAGGTTCAAAAATGCGGGTTGTAATTTCAGGTGGAATTCCACTACCAGAATCGATAATGTCAATATGGGCAAAGCGATCGCAATGGTATGTTGTAATTTCCAGCAGTCCCTTACCATCCATTGCATCAATAGCGTTATCAATCAAGTTCGTCCACACCTGATTTAGTTCACTCCCATAAGCAAGAATTTTAGGAAGATGTTGATCGTAATTGCGTTGCACTTCGATGCCGGATTTGAGTTTATGAACAAACAATCGCAATGTATCTTCTAAACCTTGATGCACATTCACTTCTTGCTGAACGCCTTGATCGAGGTAAGAATATGACTTCATCGCTTGCACAAGTTCAGAAATCCTCTCGGCTCCTCGTAAACCATGTTTAATCATTGACATGACTTCAAATGAAAGCGATAGCCAGTGCAATCCCATTTCTCGCAATTCAGTCTCGTCGTTGCGCCAACGTTCCATCATCTTATCTAGGGTTTCGACCTCAACACCACCTTCTGCTAAAGGTTCGGCTAATTTCCATGCCTGCTTCACACCATAATCTTCTAACCATTCCAGCAAGACATTTTCGCGATCGCTTAGTGTTACCGGATCTAGACGATTATTTAAAATCGCATCATAGCCCTGATCCCGGATTTTCAACCAGTCTTGAGTATGGGCTTCTTCAACATTGCGTTGCCCATAAACTAAGTTCATTCGTTGTAACTCTAGGATAGCGGCAGGCATTTCCCCTAAAGTTCGAACCAAGGCTGAGGCTGGGTTGTTGAGTTCATGAGCTAGACCGGCGGAAAGTGTCCCTAAAGCGGCCATCTTTTCCCGTCCCCGAATGAAAGACTCTAATCCCCGCATCCGACGTTCCATAATGCGGAAAACCATCCGTTCAAAATTACGACATTCATGCAGCAGTTTACGGAAATCTTCTCCTTTTAGTTCATAGAGGTGGCAATTTGTCAATGCCCGCATTGTGACAGGTGCAGGTTCATCTGTAAGTACTGGAATTTCACCAAAAAAAGATGGGGCTTCGTTTTGCCCGATGGGAATTTCAACTCCTTCACTGCGACGAGTGATGTTGATTTTACCTTTGACTAGGATAAATAAGCGACATGAAGGGTCTCCCTCATGGGACAACACTTCTCCAGCAGAAAGTTCAACTGTTTGAGCGCGATCGCAAACCCACTCCAATTGCTCTTGAGAAAGCTGTTGAAACGGGTCTAAGTTGATCAATTCTTCAATACACAACATGAATCAACCTCCTTGAGAGGGCAGGGAGCAGAGGAGAGGGTTTGCAGATTTTACTTAAAATGATAGATAGTAATGCAACTTGCTAAGTACGGTAACTGAGTCTATCCCGCTTCAGCTAAACATTGCTCAGGTAGCGGTGAACGAATTGAATGGCGATCGAGCCTTCACCCACACCGGATGCCACCCGCTTAATTGACCCGGCTCGCACATCTCCGGCTGCGAAGATACCAGGAACGTTGGATTCTAGCAAGAAAGGTGAGCGTTCCAAAGGCCAATCTGGAGGAGATTTGCCATTTTGCGTTAAGTCGGGGCCTGTGATGATAAACCCTTGAGTATCGCGTCGAATCACACCATCGAGCCAATCAGTTTTGGGGATAGCACCGATGAAGATAAAAAGCGATCGCGCTGGCATGGTTTCAGTTTGTCCAGTCTTGGTATGGGCAATCACAATTTCTTCCAAATGTTCATCTCCCTTGACTTCCACAACGCTGCAACCTGTACAAACTTGGATATTTGCAGTCGCCGCAATTTGGTCAATCAAGTATTGGGACATACTCAATGAAAGCGACTCGCCGCGCACCAGCATAATTACTTTGCTGGCATATTTAGAAAAGTGCATTGCTGCTTGTCCAGCAGAATTTGCCCCACCGATAAGGTAAACCTCTTCATTGCTACAGGCGATCGCCTCAGTCATGGCAGCACCGTAATAAATTCCGGCTCCTGTCAACTTCTCGGCTCCTGGAACATTTAACCAACGGTAGGAAACGCCGGTTGCAACTAAAAGTGCATGGCAACTAATCTCGCTGCCATCCGCCAATTGCAGAACCCGATAAGGATCTTGCAGCTTAACTCCGGTTACTACTTGAGGAGTGAGAATTTCTACCCCAAATCGCCGCGCCTGAGTGACTCCCCGCCTGGCCAAATCGCTGCCGCTCAAGCCAACAGGAAACCCCAGATAGTTTTCAATGCGCGAACTCGTGCCTGCTTGACCACCCGGAGCTTCACGCTCAATTAACACCGTACTCAATCCTTCAGAAGCGCCATAGACTGCGGCTGCCAGTCCAGCAGGGCCAGCACCAACGATCGCCAAGTCATAAAATGGTCGCTCTGCCTGGGTTTGCAGTCCAATTTTGGCGGCAATCTCTAAATTAGATGGTTGGATTAATCGGGAACCATCGGGAAACAGCACCAAGGGCAATTGCTGTCTACCATCAGCTTCTGCGTATTCTAGTAATTTGGCTGCATCCGGCTCCAGTTCAATATCCAACCACTTGTAGGGAATCTGGTTACGCGCCAGGAAGTCTTTTACCTGATGGGAAAAAGGCGACCAACGATTACCAATGACTCGAATCCCTTCAAAGGGTGGGCGGAATCCCGCTAGCCAGTCATCTAGCAAATCATCCAAAACTGGATATAATCGCTCTTCTGGTGGATTCCAGGGCTTAAGTAAGTAATAATCAAGCCTGGCACTATTAATTGATTTAATCGCAGCATCCGTATCTGCATAGGCCGTCAGCAAAGCCCGTTTCGCATTAGGAAAGATGACTTTTGCCTGTTCAAGGAATTCCACACCTCCCATTTGGGGCATTCTTTGATCCACCAAGAATAAAGCAACTGCTTCATTTCGTAATTTGAGTTGCTGCACCGCATCCAGAGCGGTAATACCAGAATCTGCCCGGACAATGCGGAAGCGATCGCCATACTGATGCCGCAAGTCTCGTGACACCGCTTGCAACACTTCTGGATCGTCATCGACGGTTAAAATTGCAGGTTTCGCCATAACTACTGTTACTTAACAATTACAGTACCTAGCTGTTATTTTCAAAAATTTGTCGTTAAAATCTCTACTGTTTAACCAGTTGCTTTAAACGAAAGTATGCCTCTTCTGGTGTCAGCGCTTCTGATTGACTTTGATTAGGTATATAAAATACCCAAGTATCAGGAAAGTAATGCACCACAAAGCTGGGAATCAGACCCAAACTTACTGCTTGCTTTCCAAGTTTCTCAGTTTGTTCCTCTAAACTCAGTTGGTCGTGAAATGAGTGTTCAGCCATAGTTTTCATCTCCCTGCACTTTATTTGACCCTGGAAGAACGTTCAATACCCAGATTACACAATCACTTTTAAGTAATTTACTATGTTTCAGACTGAGCTTGAAAATATTTAGGTCTACTACCACAATATTTTCAAATCTAGTTTTGTAAAGAATCATAAAGCTATTTTGGTCATTTAGGGTAATGCGCGGTTTAACAGCCCATACAGCATGGGGAATATTACTGGTCTAATGAACCGCGTACTTTTGCAAAGAAGCAAGCTACACGCAGCGCCTCACAGAGAAGGAAGAAGGAAAGAAGAGAAATAGAAGAATTTATCTACTCATCAAAATTAATGACATGAACCACTATTGTTCTGTCTCATTAATTCTGAAGGGTTATAAAAGTTCGTAGTAAGGACTTTAGTCCTTGATTTGAGCGATAAATCGCTCACTACAAACCTAGCAAAATTAATGCGATAGACCACTATACAGTTTTATGGTTTTGGCACTAACTGATAAGTAAGTTGGCAGAATAAACTAAAACTATGTAAAGAAAAATGAGCTAGGCTAAAACCCTTATCACTATTGCCTTATCTCAACAACAATTATTTACACCCATTTACTTATATTTGGATGTTTTACACATCCTTTAATTTATTAGTGAAGTAAAATCCCAACCCAGCAGTGTAGCAATCTGAGCAGGTAGGTTAACTGGATCAAAAGGTTTGAGGATTACACCTGCAACTTGATACTGTCGCAGAATTTGAGAATTTAGCCATCGTACTTTAGCACTAAGCAGGACTACAGGAATAGCTTGAGTTTCTGGATTATTTCTGATTTTATTTATAAGTTCAAAACTCGCAGGGTCATGGATTGAGATATCTAATACAATTGCATCGGGAGTATCGCGTACTGCACTCTGTAATCCTTCTAATGGAGAATCTGCTGTCACCACATTCCAACCTGCTAAATCTTGGAGGCAAAATTTTACTATCTCACGTACATTCAGTTCATTATCAATGAGCAATATCGTTTTGCTAATTGTATTTACCTCCTTTAGTATATTCATTTCATTTAATTAGACTTCCCTATCATTCAAAATATTTTTATCTGTAACTAAGAAAGATAAATCCAAAACATAAAAAACTAATGAAGATATAGAGTTTGTTACAAAACTTCAAAATTAATTGTCTCAACTGAGAATTTCTATAAGTTCTTTGTAAATAGAGTTGGGTTTAAAGGGCTTGGTAATAATCCCGGCAATTCCCATCTGAGGGAAACGGGTGCGATCGCAAGAGTCAGCCAGACAATGATGGCGAATGTAACATTTTTGAAATAATTCGAGTGTAAAGAAGAGTATCAATGAAACAAAAATTGCAGCTAAGGGTCAGAGATGAATTGCTGAGTTCTCTGTCCGAAACGCAGTTTCCAAGCTGGATTTGTCTCTTTTTCCTGCACCCTCGCAGACATTAGTGCAATTACCTTAACCTCTCATTAATGCGAAAGGTATCAATGATTTTTCATAAAAATGTTTCTCACTGCATTGTACAAACAGATATACAAAGACTGAACCTCTCAGTTTTGAGACATAACTTTACTCAATTGAACAAATTTAGGAGACTGGATTAATGTTAGATGCCTTTACCAAGGTTGTTTCCCAGGCAGATACTCGTGGTCAGTTAGTAAGTAACGAGCAAATTGATGCTTTGTTAGCTTTGGTTAAAGAAGGTGCGAAGCGCACCGATGTTGTGAATCGGATTACAAGTAACTCTTCAGCGATCGTCACCAATGCAGCTCGTGCATTGTTTGCAGAGCAGCCCCAGTTGATTGCTCCTGGTGGAAATGCTTACACCAACCGTCGGGTTTCTGCCTGTATGCGCGATATGGACATCATTTTGCGCTATGTCACCTATGCGATGTTCCTGGGAGATTCCAGCGTTCTGGACGATCGCTGTTTGAATGGTCTGCGTGAAACTTATTTGGCTTTGGGTGTTCCTGGGCCTTCCACCGGAGTCAGCATCATCAAGATGAAAGAAGCTGCCATTGCGATCGCCAATGATCGTAACAATATCCAACCAGGTGACTGTAGCTCTTTGATGGCTGAATTATCCAGCTACTTTGATCGGGCGGCAGCAGCAGTAAGCTAACAGTCTGTAGGCTCACCCGCATTTTTTCAGACAAAATTCTCAAGTGCTTGTCACCTTTTCAAGGAGACGTTCCAGCTAAAGCTCTTTGGTGCTAAAGCTTTGTCGAGTTAAAACTTTTTGAAACATTAGGAAAATATCATTTAAATGAAAACACAATTGACTGAAGCGGTTGGATCTGCTGATTCTCAAGGTCGTTACTTAGGCAATGTCGAACTTCAAGTTGCATTTGGTCGCCTGCGCTTGGCTACCGCAGACCTGGAAGCAGCAAAGCAGCTGGGTTTGAAAGCTCAACAGTTGGCTGAAGGTGCTGCGAATGCAGTCTACCAAAAGTTCCCCTATACCACCACCATGCAAGGCAACAACTATGCCTCTGATGCTCGCGGCAAAGCCAAGTGCTTACGTGACATCGGTTATTATGTGCGGATAATTCAATACTGCCTGATTGCAGGCGGTACGGGCCCTGCTGATGATTATATGTTGGCAGGTCTGGCTGAAATGCACAGCAGCTTTGAATTAGTTCCCAGCTGGTATGTTGAAGCGCTCAAGTATATCAAGGCTAATCATGGTTTAACAGGCGATCCTGGACTTGAGATCAACTCCTACATTGACTACATCATCAACGCACTCTAGTAGTCTGTCAAGTTAAATTTGTTTGGTTATCGGCAGAGGGGCAGAGGAAAAAAGACTTGGTATTTGCCTCTCCTCAGCTCCTCTGCTTCCCTGCTCAAGAGCCTTCCTCCACCTGGCAATTTTGGGTTGGTAAATTACTAAACACAGTATCTCGTCAATATGTTAGATGCGTTTGCCTGGCGTTACTCTCTTTTTTCGTTGAGTAGCAGCAAGGTTTTCAAAGATAGCCTTAATCATTGCTGGCGTAAATTCTTTGGAAGATAAACCGTAGCGACCACCAATAATTTTAGGCAAAGGTGCAGAGGAGCGCAGAGGTAAGGGAGAATCTAACTCTAATTTTACCTCTGATCCTCTGCTTTTCTGCTCCCCGACTCCCCATGAATCATGAATAGCAGCGACTACATCTAAATACAATGGTTCACCAGATGCGCCTGGTTCTTTGATGCAATCTAAAACGGCAATGCTACGGGTAGTTTCTGGCAAAGCAGCGACAAAACATTTGGCATCATAAGGGCGATATAGTTTAACTTTCAAAACGCCCACTTTCTGATCAAGGGTGTTAAGGTAATTTACTATTTCATGTACAGCTTCGCAACCGGAACCCATCAGCACAATAACTCGTTCGGCTTCTGGGTCGCCGTGGTATTCAAATAGTTGGTACTGTCGCCCAGTCATCGCAGCAAATTCATCCATGACTTTCTGGATAATGTCTGGACAAGCTAAATAGTAAGGATTGACAGTTTTCTTGGCTTGGAAGTAAACATCAGGGTTTTGTGTTCTACCGCGCAAAACAGTTTTATTGGAGGTGAGGGTGCGTGACCGATGGGCGAATACTAATTCATTGGGAGTGAATTCTCGCAAGTCATCATCTGTTAAAGTCTCTACTTGGTTAATTTCATTAGAGGTACGAAAGCCATCAAAAAAATGCAGAAAAGGTATTCGTGATTCTAAAGTTGCCCGTGTTGCGATTAAAGCAAAGTCTTGTGCTTCTTGCACTGATGCGGCACACAACATGGCAAAACCTGTATCACGTGCTGCCATCACATCGCTGTGGTCGCCAAAAATAGAGAGAGCTTGCGCGGCTAGCGATCGCGCTGCTATATGAAAAACTGTAGGTGTGAATTCTCTGGCAATTTTGTACATATTTGGGAGCATCAACAATAACCCCTGCGATGCTGTAAATGTGGTTGTCAGTAAACCAGTTTGCAAAGCATCATGTACATTACCAGCAACACCTCCTTCACTCTGCATCTGTACCACCGAGGGAACAGTACCCCAAATATTGCGTTTACCTTCATTAGCCCAAGCATTTGCCCACTCAGCCATTGGTGAAGAAGAAGTAATCGAGTAAGCAATGACTTCATTCAGTCGATAGACGACTTGGGCAACAGCCTCATTGCCGTCTATAGTTGCAAAACTTCTGTTGTTCATCCTTCTTACACCTGTGAAATTCTCTAAGCACTAGTCACAATTAAATTGAGACTTTAAAAAAATAGTTGCTAAATCTAAAGATTTGGTGAGGATTCTAGTTTTTTACAAAAAAAATATAATTAGGGAAGACCGCGTTAAATACGGTTTGGTTAACGTTTTAATATTTTGAAGATCCCCCCAACTACCCTTAAAAAGGCTTGCTCTTAACCCTCTTTTATCAACTTAAAAAGGGGGTGGACGCAGGCGGGAGGATCTTAGTATTGAGACCGCATTTACTAATCCATTCGTGAAGTAAAATGTAAACCCAGCAGTGTAACAACCTGAGCAGTAAGAGTAACTGGATCAAAAGGTTTTAAGTTAAAAATGTGATCCTAAACAGATATAGTTTTTTAGCAATATCAATCATTTTCAGCACGCATATTTCTCGCTTACTGAAAGAAAAACTAATAAATATTAGGACTTATAGATTTTGTCACCAAACTTCAAAATTAATCGTCCCACCCCAGAATCTGAGTAACTTCCTCGCAAATAGAGGTGGGTTCAAAGGGTTTGGTAATCACCCCGGCAATTCCAATCTGAGCAAAACGGGCGCGATCGCTTCCTTGGACTTTCGCTGTTAACAAAATTACTGGAATCCTTTGAGTGACGGAATTTGCCTGAAGTTTTTCGTAGACTGCAAAGCCATCCATGTCAGGCATAGATACATCAAGCAGAATGGCATCAATGGGTTCTGTCTGGGCGATTTTTAATCCTTCTGACCCTGATGCAGCTGTCAGGGTGTCCCACCCTCCTAAGTCTTCTAAACAAGCTTGTACTAATTCACGGATTCGTTCTTCATCATCCACAATTAACAATTTTTTAGTCATTTGTTATTTGTTATTTGTCATTTGTCATTTGTCATTTGTCGATTAATTATTCTCCCCTGCTCCCCTGCTTCCCCTGCCCCTCTGCCCCTCTGCCTAATTTCCCGGCAATGGTAGAGTGAAGAAAAACGTGCTGCCAACACTAAGAGTACTTTCAGCCCAGATTTGCCCACCGTGCCGATCAATAATACTACGACAGATTGCCAATCCCAAGCCTGTGCCGCCTTTGGTACGAGAATCAGAGGCATCTACTTGTTGAAATCGTCCAAAGATTGCTTCTAATTTATCTGCTGGGATACCTCGTCCTTGATCTGTTATTTGGAATAGTACGCGGTCTGCTTGCTGTTGGACACTCAGGGTAATAGTAGAATCGGCAGGTGAGAATTTAATCGCATTACCTAACAAATTAGTAAGTGTTTGCACAATGGCATCAGCAGCAGCCCAAACTTGAGCATTAGTATGGTGGATCTTAAAGGTAATATTTTGCTGATTAGCGATCGCTTGCACTCCGGCTACTGCTTGTTGAATTAAATCAGCCGCATTGCAGGTAGTTTTTTCTAAAACAGCTCGATCTGATTCTAAGCGTTCCAAATCGAGAATATCGTTAACAAGACGCACTAAGCGATCGCTATCGATGGCTGCAATCTCAATCATCCGCTTGAATTTGTCTGGTTTTCTGTCGTAGATACCAGTTTGTAGTAAACCCAGTGCTGCGCGAATTGCAGTTAAGGGAGTGCGGAGTTCGTGACTAACGATGCCAATAAACTCACTCTTGATCAGATTAATCTGTTCTAGTTCAGTGATATCTTCGGCAATACCAGCAATCCGAACTACCTCGCCGAGTTCATTTTTGATCGGAAATGCGCGATCGCGAATCCAACGGATTGAACCATCATGACGGATAATCCGATATTTTTTATCGTATTGCCCTGTTCTAATCTGTTCAATGTCGACGCGCTGGCGATCTTCTGGGTGAATTGCATCTAACCAATTTGAATAGTTGTGATATAAGTCCTCACAACTTCTTTGCCAGATGGTTTGGTATGCACTGCTCACATAGAGAACTTGTTGATTTTGAATATCGGTCATCCAAAATACTGCTTGGATGTTTTCTGCCAACTGACGAAACTTTTCTTCGCTTTGGCGTAAAGCTTCTTCAGTTTGTTTACGAATAGTGATATCTTGGTGAACCGCAACCAGAACGTCGCCGTAGTCGGGATGCCTGAATACAGAAGTTGTTGCACTAGACCAAAATGGTGTTCCATCTTTTTTAACATTTTGGACTTCATAGGTGGCTTCACCATTTTCTAAGACGGCAGACAAAATGGCTTGATTTACATCTTCAGAAGTTAATGATTCGGTGACATAGTTCACAATCGAAACGTGCTGATCATTTAGTTCACCAGAATCATAACCAAACATCTCCTCAAATTTAGGATTGGCATAGACAATAACTGAATTATCAGCTCTGATTAAGCAAATGCCTTCCGCCATATTTCGGGTAATTACAGCTTGAAGCTCCAGCTTATGCGCTTGTTCTAAAAGCGTGAGTTGGGTTTTTTGCTGCTCTATCACTTTTTCTCGCAGACGATCATTCGTCTCTGTCAGTTGTGCAGTCCGTTCTTGAACCCGTTGCTCAAGTTCGGCATTGAGTTGTTGCAGGGCAATTTCTGCCTGTTTGCGCTCTGTCAGTTCTGTCTGCACCTGTTCAAACAAAGCTGCTTGCTGGATAGCAATGCTTACCTGCGCTCCTAACTGCCGCAACAGAGCAATTTCTGAAGATTGCCACTCACGAGGAGTTGCACAGTGATGAGCCGTCAGTAATCCCCACAATTCATCTCCCAAGGAAACAGGAACGACCAGATTTGCCCTTACCTGGAGACTTGCCAAAAATTCAACGTGACAGGGACTAATTCCGGCATTATAAATATCAGCTTTCGCCGTGACTAAGCCTTGTTTAAAAGGTTCGACGTTCTCTTCACCAATGCAAGGGTCAGAAATTTGGAGTGGTAAAATGGGCATCCATTCTGGTGCAACGGACTCAACAATCGTAGTTCCACCCCAGCCAGGAAAAAATTTGAAGATGATAACGCGATCGCACTTCAGAAAATCCCGGACTTCATCAACAGTAGTTTGCAAGATATCTTGTAAATTGAGCGATCGCCGGATGCGCTGGCTCATCTCCATCACTAAACGCTGTTCTTCAAATTGCTGTTGCAATTGGCTACGTAGCTGCACTGTTTCAATCGCCACATTGACTGCTCTTTGTAGCCCTTCTGGGGTAATTTGCTGTTTGACAAGATAATCTTGTGCCCCCGCTTTCATCGCCTGAACTGCGATTATGTCGTTACCCTGCCCTGTGACAAAAATCACAGGTAGGCAGGGCTGTTGGGTCAAAGGTTGTAATCGAGCCAGGAATTCCAGTCCGTCCAGGTCAGGCAGTCGATAATCAAGCAACACAACATCGGGTTGATATTGCTGCCAAAGTTCTAAACCCTGCTGTCCCAGCATTGCTTCTAGGATAGTGTATGAATATTCGCGATCGCGCAACAAATATCGCCGATAGAGTTCTCGATCTTCTGGGGAATCATCGACAATTAAGACAATGCGCTGTTGCTGAACCATCGTGAATCACTTGCTCTGACTTGTTAAAGATTCTACAGCTAGCTTATTCAATCTTTTAGTTAGATAATATTTATTTATATTTATTCACAAATCAAATAATATCCTCTTTTTTATTGTTAAAAAATTAACTCAGGTACAAGCCAATAAAAAAGATATCAAATATATTATTAGCTGCTCATTATCAAGATATCGACCGTATTATCTATTCGTTGTGTCGCTTGTCTTTCTTTTATTACATCTGAATATAGAAATGAATGGGGCTTTGCCTAATTCTTTTTTTAAAAACCTAAAATTCTCATAAAATCTTTAGATTTATAGATTATTTTTTAAAGTCTCGTAGTTATTTCCCAGTGCTTTGAACTGGGAGTAAATTTTCTATTAAGGGACAATAGCTAGACTGGTGAAAGGAAGGTCTATACTGGATACGCTTAAAATATGCGTTTTTACAGCAGAACATAGCGCAATATTTCTCTAGAAGCTTCGATTACTCACAAAAAGATCCCAAATGGGTTCTATAGACAGGTTTTAGGAAATTCCTATATTATGGAAAGTGAGCAGATCAATGTTCCTGAGTCGCAGTGTAAGCGGAGTGAAATTAGTGATCGCGAGCTTGTTCCTTTGGTAGTGAAGTCAGAGTTGTATAGTTCCCAGTTTTTTCAGCAGTTTCCCTCGTTATTGGGCAATTGAGTTAAACTTTAGGCATCTCCTCAGTTGCGCTCCCATCAATGCGTAAATCCAGTTACCATCTTAATTGACCAGACAATTTGCTCTGAGCAACTTGTTAAAGGTAGGCAAACTTGCGCCACAGCCTACTAGTCAGTTTTGCGGCTGGGAACTGGGGATAAGGGAGATAAGAGGAATAATCAATGCCCAATGCCCCTCAAAAGTTTTGAGTGTCGAGCCACCAATCGGCTTTGGCTATTTCCCCTTCTACCATAGGACTGGCTAAACGCCCCGCTAACAGAACTGGAACTGTTTTGCTCCATACATAATGCCCAATCCCTTCAAATTTCTAGCTCTAATATGCCTATTCCTTTGTTAAAGTACTCCCCTTCATCTGGAAATCACCGTGTATCTGGATATGAGATTCTTGGCGACGAGCAACCTAGAATTTATACAGGCGAATATCTGCAATCATCACTAGAAATGGATGCCTTAATTATGGCAGCCTATCGCCAGATTTTCCATGAGCAACAGATGTTATATAGCAACCGCCAAACCTGTCTAGAATCTCAACTGAGAACTGGTCAAATCACAGTCAGAGATTTCATTCGAGGGTTAGCAATATCTGATACATTTCGGCGACTCAATTACGAAAGCAACAACAACTATCGCTTTGTGCAGATATGCGTACAGCGCTTCTTAGGTCGTGAGGTGTACAATGAACGCGAAAAACTAGCTTGGTCGATTGTGCTAGCTAGTAAAGGACTACACAAGTTTATCGACGCTTTGCTGGATAGTGAAGAGTATATTAGTAACTTTGGTTACAATACAGTTCCTTATCAACGGCGACGGATTTTACAAGGACGCTCGCAAGGTGAATTACCTTTTGCCAGAATGGCTCGTTATGGCGAAGATTATCGTGATAAATTGCTGCTTCCCATAATCAGGAAACAGGTTGAGCCTTTTAATTTACAGACCTTCCTACGCAGTTCTAACAGAGATGTGGTGTTATTGCTATTAGCTTCGACTTTAGCACTGATTGTTTTCTTTACCTTGCTAACTACATTTAGTTATTTCCCAAAATTTGGCGGGTACTAGCTGAAACTTGAGGGGAGTGCGAGCGCTATTGTTAGCCCTCGCATTCCCCTCACCTTATAAAATATTTTTAATCGACAAACTCGTAGAGAAGCTATGTTGTAGGCTTATTGCCCCACTCCAAAGCCTTCATGCTCTTGATATAGAGGCATTGCGATCGCTAAACTTGGATTCTAGGAATTTACCTAATACCTAATAAATATGCTCTTCTAATCCTTACTTGGATGCCTATACCAATTCTGTAAAATCAAGCAACAGATCCAAGCCCAGGATACATCCGGCTTGCTGAATTACGAATTGGTATTAGGCATCCACCTACGGCAGTTAGGCGCTGAACCCTCCGTCAATCATCAGGTTTGCGCCGGTGATATAACCGGACTCAGGGCCGGCCAGATAAGCAACCAGCCCCGCAACCTCATCAACCGTGCCGTAGCGGGCTACCGCTATCTGCTTTTTGAGCAACTCGGCAAACTCCCCCTCCGAGGGATTCATATCTGTAGCGATCGGCCCAGGCTGCACGTTATTGATCGTAATTCCGCGTGGGCCAAGGTCACGCGACAGTCCTTGTACCAGCCCTTGCAGAGCAGATTTACTCATAGCATATACGCCGCCACCAGCAAATGGCATACGTTCGGCGTTAGTGCTGCCGATGTTGATGATGCGTCCGCCCTCTTTCATGTGCTTGACTGCGGCTTGCGTCGCCACAAACACAGCACGCACGTTAATGGCAAAGGTTCGATCGAAGTCCGCCAGCGTGAAATCGTCGATTGGGCCGAACGCCAGTACGCCCGCATTGTTGACGAGAATATCAATGCTGCCCAATTTGTTTACAGTGTCTTCAACAGCCGCAACTACCGCGCTGGCATCGGCACTGTCGGCTTGGATAGCAAGAGCTTGGACACCTAATGCTTGCGCTGCCTGCACGATTTCGTTAGCGCGATCAGGTGAACTGGTATATGTAAAAGCGACATCAGCACCAACACTTGCTAAACGTTTGACGATCGCTGCCCCAATGCCGCGACTACCTCCAGTAATGAGGGCGCGTTTATTCTTGAGTATGTGGTTCATGTTAGATCCCGTGCAATGAGAAATTAGATAATTCAGTGTTTATTTATCATGAAATAAAACTGCTCTAAATTGGGAGCAAGCAAGTAAACAATAACAGATGATGGTGATTAAAATAATCGAAACAATTCATATAACCTTTTCTGGTTCCTGAATCGTTTTTACTGCCCAGATGCCAATCCAAGAGCCGAATCCATCCACAATTAATGTCAGAATGGCTGTGATTTGGAATAGCAATCCCCAACCTGCAAAGGAAACTTGAGACACATGATCCGAACTAATCACGATCAAATGATTGTAGATTCCAAAAAGGACTGATGCTGTCATTGAAAAGAGCAAGAGCCAGCTACCAATGCGGTAAAACTGTGTCCAAAGTAAAACGACAGATAACGGCGCACACCAGCCGCTTGTGCTGCCGCCAGCACATTGGCACCCCCTTCTCGACGGATACGAGTATTCAGGGCTGATGCTGCGCTCATCGACTCGCTAGTATAGGTTTTGGGCAGGAAAGTGAGTTGTTCAATCACTACTTCCGGCTGAGTGCGGGTGAAGGCAGTCATCTCATTTGTCTTTGAATATGCTCCCGTCCTATAGGGCTGATTTTTCTTTTGTTCCGCGATTACTGAATCGTGTTCTACCATGAGATCCAGGGCTTCCGGGAAAAACTCGTGCCAAGATTCACTTTACTAGAAATTGTTAGAAAGTGTACTGTTACGGGAATACTTTAAACCAGATGCTGTCACTAAAAGAATAACTTTCTTGCCTAATACTATTTGGAAAGCATTGTAATCAAAGCCTTAGCGATCTGATTAACACAGCTAAACAACCAAAATTTGCCTGCGTAGTTTTATGCAAATATTCCTTAAAAAAATTAGTTTAACTCTTTTTATTTCCGTTACCTTGGCTCTACTAACTTTAATATGGCAGCAAATTATTTCTGCCAAATCTTTAGATAAATCTACACAAAATAAAGTTCAAAAGCTGGGAGAACTGGCAAAAAACGATTCTATTCCAGATACTACTCAAAAAATCCAAATTCTCACGCTCTATCAACCTCTTCAGCATCTGCAATGGGAAGGGAAACGAGTTAGCAATACTGGAATTGCCTACTTTTCTCTAGATGGTTTTTCAAATGAGTCTATCTCTGAATCTGATTTAGATGTAGCACGGACTAGTGGAGATGCACATAAAATAGCTAAAACTTTAGCAGCATTAGGATTATCTAGCCATCTGCAAGGCGAGTATGACAAAGCAATTAATTACTATAAACAAGGATTAGAAATTAGTAAACAAAATGCCTATTCAGAATTAGAAGTAATCCTTTTAGGAAATTTAGGGCTTGCTCATGTCCAACAAGGAAATTATTATGCTGAGGCAATAGATTATTTAAATGATTACTGGACCTTAATTCATAATAGTAAACAAAATAGTAAAACAGCACAAACTCAAGAAGCTCAAGCATTAGGAAATTTAGGCAATGCTTATTATGGAGCAGACTTGTATGTCAAAGCGATCGCATTTCACCAAAAACGTCTGGCTTTATCTCGAAAAATTAAAGATAAAGCAGGGGAAGCCAAAGCACTGAGCGACTTGGGGATTGTCTATCAAGCTTTGGGAGATGCCAAAAAAGCGATTGACTATCAACAGCAAGCATTAACCCTAGCCCAACAAATCAAGAAGCAATACCTAGAATCATTTGTTTTGGGTAACTTGGGCATTATTTACCAAAATCAAGGCAACTATCCAAAAGCTAGCGATTATCACCAGCAACGTTTAGCGATCGCTCGTCAACTTAAAGACTTGCGTTCCGAAGCTGAAGCCCTAGCAAATCTAGGAGGTGTAGCTTATTTTCAAGGAGACTATAACAAAGCGATCGCACTTTACGAGCAAGGCTGGAAAATTTCTTGGGAGAGGCTACACGATGCCGATATTCTGTATCGGATTCGCGGTAATCAAGGACTCGTCTACTTTCAAATGGGCAACCTTGACAAAGCCCTAGAGTCTTACGGGAAATATTTTCAGTATGCTTCCTCGCGCAATAACCATCGAGAAGAAGGCATTGCAAAAATTAATGCCGCAGCAGTTCGCCTCCAATCAGGAAACCTAACAGGGGCAGCCAAAACCCTCCAAGAAGCAATTGAAATTTGGGAATCCTTGCGAGCTAGATTAGGCAGTAATGATGGCTTTAAAATCTCTATCTTTGAAACCCAGAATGCACCTTATAGCAATCTGCAATCCGTTTTAGTTGCCCAAAATCAACCCGAAGCCGCCTTAGAAATATCTGAGCGAGGGCGGGGGCGTGCCCTTGCCGAATTACTCTCTCGTCGCCTTTTGGCTGTTCCTACCCAGAAAGAAGCGCCAACTCCAACCCTTGCTTCACCGACGATTGCAGAGATTAAAAAAGTTGCTGAAAATCATCATGCAACTTTGGTAGAGTATTCCATCGTGCCGGGAAATTTCCTAGTTGAGGGAAAGCTAGAAACTCACGAATCTGAACTTTTAATCTGGGTTGTTCAACCCACAGGGAATATTACTCTCCGTCGAGTTGACTTAAAACCTCTTTGGCAGTGTCAAAATCCTCAATTTTGTTATCCAAAAGGGGTAACAGATTTAGTTTCTAAAACTCGTGAGTTGCTGAATATGAGAAATCCTACTTTGGAGAGAAGTAGTAACACATCTTCTGTAATTGATAAAAACCCCTTACATCAACTCCATCAATTATTGATTCAACCTATTAACGATCTCCTTCCTCAAGATGCAAATGCCCATGTAATATTCATCCCTCAGCGATCGCTTTTTCTCGTTCCTTTTGCCACCCTTCAAGATGCCACAGGTAAATTCTTAATTGAACAGCATACCATTTCGATTTCACCTTCCATTCAAGTTTTAGATATCACATATAAATTACGAAAAAAGTCAGGCGCAAGTAAGAATTCTGACTCAAACTTGATTGTCGGCAATCCAACTATGCCGAAAATTGTCACTCAAATAGGCGAACCAGCCGAAGAATTGCCACCCCTCCCTGGTGCTGAACAAGAAGCCAAAGCGATCGCTCAAATTTTCCAGACAAAAGCCCTGATTGGTGCGAATGCTAACAAATCTAGGGTGATTCAACAAATGAGCAATTCAACCCTAGTTCATTTAGCTACCCACGGCTTATTGAGCGACTTTCGCGGCTTAGGAGTACCAGGGGCGATCGCTCTGGCTCCCGATCCTACAGTCCAATGGCAACCCTCCACAGAAGAAAATGGTATCCTGACTGCCAGTGAGATACTTGACCTCAAATTAAACGCTGAACTAGTTGTTCTGAGTGCTTGCAACACCGGGCGAGGTAAAATTACTGGAGATGGAGTAGTAGGATTATCTCGTGCGTTGGTTGCTGCGCGGGTTCCCAGTGTAGTAGTTTCATTATGGGCAGTACCCGATGAACCAACTGCTTTATTGATGACCGAGTTTTATCGCAACATTCAACATCAGACTGATAAAGCAGCAGCATTGCGTCAAGCCATGTTGACTACAATGAAACATCATCCTTACCCATTAGATTGGGCAGCTTTTATATTGATTGGTGAACCATGATTATTGTTCTCGAAAGTCGATAGAGTATGGCCAAGATTGGTTTTGAATTACTTGCGTATCCTCTTGAGCAAACCCAAGGGCATCTCCGGGGCGAAGCAAGCAAATTGATACAGGAGAAGCGATCGCTCCTTCTTTGTGGGTTCCAGAGCGCACAGTCGCTACCTGGCAAACATACTCTGGGGTTGGATCAACTGCCATAATGTGTGCTTGCGATCCATCAAGACAAGGGCCAAGGCCGCGCTGCCAATACCAAGGCGCACCGCCATCGGAGTACGGTACAATTCGTTTGGCATTCCAAATTTCCCCTACATCAATTAAATCATCCGCATCGCACATCATCTTTTGGCGGACTTGCCAGCTGTTCTCCGGCACAAAAGGAAGATAGCGAGCGACTGATGAAAAGAGATACTGAATCGGATACAGTCCGAAACCTCGATATCCACCAAATAAAGTATCAAGGGAACCATAACGCTCTAAGGCTACGGCTGCGAGTTTTTTGACATCTCCAAGGCAGTCAGTCCCTGAATCTGCTGTGAGCGCAACACGGCGATCGCAGTATTCAATTAAGTAGGTGTTGCCCTCATTGCGAATCTCTGGGTGGAGGGCTTGGGCAACCGTTGGTTGTTCCCCGTAGAAGGGCAGGGCAATCACTCGCATTCCACCAATTTGAGTTTCGTCAAACCAGCGTAGTGTGTGAATATTCTCAAATCCAAGCTGACGCAACCGCAACGCCATATCAATTGCCAGTACAGATTCGCGCTTCACTTCGGGAACGAAGATTGGTGTGTTAGCAACAACTCGCAGCAAGGTTCCTAAATCAAAATGATCGGGGTGAGAATGGGTGATAAATACTGCATCAGGTTGCCCCATTTCCTCTAAACTGAGGGGTTGATAGTTTGGCGGATAAATTTCAGACTTGGGCAACAGAAATGGATCAAAGAGAATGCTAAACTTGCCATCACTGAGCCGGAGGGTGGAGTGACCGACAAAAGTGGCATGGCCTAGTTGGGGCTTGACGGATGGTTCATTAACTTCAACCAGTGCGCCATAATCATCTAATGCGTTCCACAACTCACGAGCAATGGTTGTAGTTGGAGCATTACTTCCTTCTTGCCATTCCCCTAGATATAAAGCAAGCTCAGATAGGAGATTGGGAGATAATTTTTGTATGACAATAGTTTCGCCAATATTGCGTTCTAGCTCAAGGGCAACGGGTTTAACAGCTTTAGGATCGGGATATAGCCAATCTTCTAAAAGGACATTAGGACGCTGATACAAATCCGCCAGACCACCCGGAACCATTGTCTGTGCCAGTAATTCACGCGCATGAGCTACCACATTTGCAAGACCATATCGATTGCGGTGTGCTGTGATGCTGGCACAGTAGCGACGGATGGTGGTGTCACATTGTCCAGTCACAGCACTACCAAACTTGGTTTCGTCTTGATAGATGAGTTGAAATTTAATGCTGCTGCTTAATCTTTGACGTATCATAAGCAAGTTAATAATTAAAAGTTAAAAGTCTATAATTTAACGTTACCCTTGGCCTAAAGCACGTAAGGTCTACACACAAGTCTTTTGCCCTGCACCTTTAATGCTTTGCCCTGCACCTTTAATGCTTTGCCCTGCACCTTTAATGCTTTGCCCTGCATCTTTAATGCTTCGCCCTGCACCTTTAATGCTTCGCCCTGCACCTTTAATGCTTCGCCCTGCACCTTTAATGCTTCGCCCTGCATCTTTAATGCTTTGCCCTGCAAAAATTAATTTACCCTAAGTTACACAGTAACTCTAAAAGATTTGTGTGTACACAGTAGGTCTAAAGCACAGAATAGGTTGCTGTACGCCTATTTCTCCTTTCTCAGAACTTACGCAAGACATCTCTGAAACTCTTATTCTCCTCCGTGTCCTCTGCGTCCTCTGTGGTTCGATTTTCGTAAGTCCTGTTTCTTTTTCAGCCAGCCACCTTCATAATCGACATTTCATCTCTACGCGACGACCACCCATGTTCGCTACGGGCAAAGGGTAAGGCAAGTTCTGCCATATAATGCTGCCCTTTAGCGTCAACCAGCCAAGGTTGATTGACTAACTCTTCTACAATTAGCGATCGCGTGTGTTTTTGTAAGTCTTTTTTGAAAAAGCACTCCAGGGCTAAAGGGCTGTCCCGATGTAAAAGGAGTGAAGGCTTATCCTCTATTTGCAGATTGAGCAGCATCGGCCAGCCATACTCAGCAGCTAATTGCTGCCATCTGGCAAAGCGCTCTATTCCACTCAATTGGGCGAGTTCTGCTAAAACTTGCCCACTCAAAACTGTCCGCCGAGGACGAACGATCGCTTCTTTTGGCAGCTGAATACGAGGAGTGAAACGAGGTACAGTCAGTTCAATCGGCATCGGCACTGTAGCAGCGCGAAAGATTGCCATCGGGTTATCTTGAAAAGTAGTCCAAAGTAACTGCTCAGAAATGGGGTCACGGGCATTAACCGCAGCCATAGAAAACCAAAACACTGCAACAGGTTTTAGCGAAGCCGATCGCAGTTTTAAAAAAGGCAACTGTGTTTTTGGATCTAGAAAGATTTCTGCATCGACTAGGGATAAACTATCTTGACTCGCGCCCCACAAGTCAATAGGAAGAATGTTGAAATTGGGACGAGCTAAGACATTTGGGTTTGGCTCAAAGGAACTTTGTAATTCTGCAACCTGAATTTGATGTTGGCTTGCTAAACAATCAAGCTTCTGTTGAAACCAAGAATGTAGTAATTTATTTTCATTGAGTAAGTCTTGAAATCGGGCAAAGATTGGCACCGGATCGTCACTAATACCGTGAACTACCAGTTGGAAAGACTCAAATAGACCCACGAACAAGCAACCGAAAGGGGCTATGGACAAAGCCGACTTTGGCGAATTACTGCTGGTTTCGAGAACGACAACCTCTTGATTTTGCGATAGCGATCGCTCCCACGCCTCTAACCGGGTGATGACTTCAGGATGGCGATGAGCTGTTCTCATTTCCGAAACCAGGGTAGATTTGAGATCGCCAAGTGCAATACCCGCCGCAAATTCCTGTTTCAGCCACTCACGAAACGCTATCCGCATTGCCGAAGCTGGACTCGCCCCCTGAATCCAGCATAGCTCGTAGTCTGCGAGTGTTTGCAGCAAAATGTTTTGCTGTGCCTCATCGATGCCAATCTGAAACGGTAGCCCTAAATCACAGTGCAGTACTAAATCGGATAACTGGACTGAAACATCAAGGGCTTGGGCGAGTTCTTGAATATAGGTCTTTGCTTGTTGTAGATCATCTGCAAGTGCATCCAGAGACATAAAATCAAGCTTTGCCGCCAGAGTATTGCAAAGGGAATGCAGTTTTTGGATCGCGCTGTTCCAAAGACAGCGATCCAGCTCAATCAGCTTGTCTGCCACAACTGTTAATGCTTCCCAACAATTTTCAAATCGCTGGGGTAGGTCAAGTCCGCCTAAAAGCACACCTCCATCAATGAAGAGATTTAGAATATCTTGTATTCCGGCTGCATGGTTCCAGCGAGGTGAGGCTGACACTGTTTTGGCTAGTTCGTCTAATGTCCCTAGATTCAATGTAGTCAGTTCTTCCAAGAGGATGTCTACAATTTCCTGAGACTCGATTTCACGCTGCTCGACTAACCCATCTTGAGTGCGTCCCCAAAAGCGCCAGGAACCATCTGCTTGTCGCCTCAAGGTAGGATTCAATCGCCAAGTTGCACTTTGACGATAAATTGAACGTTGAGCTAGCGATCGCAATATTGTTTGAAAAGGACGGAGGTCAGGTGTAAATGAATACTGAGCTTCTCCCTGATTTTGCTGCGCTGTCTTGGTAAACTCGACTAAACTTACACCAGCCCATAAACCATAAGGTGTAGTTCGTCCCGCAGCCCGCGCTAGGTAACGATACAGCGCCGTCTCCAGATGGCGAATTTTTTTAGTCCGTTTTCCCTGCCTTTGGAAAGCTACACGCTGCACCTCCGTAACGAGGGAGGGATTAGATAACAGCAGCGCTTTCATAAACCATGAGTCTGCTGCGGTCATCTGCCAAAGCTGCTGGCGATTGTCTTCATGTACCTGCTGATAGGCGATCGCATATTGTTGCCAGATATCAGCATCGTTTGTACGGCTGGCTGTTAACGCTAGACTTGCAAGTTCTTGATTACCAAAACTTTGAATAGTCTCGATTGGCCAAGCAGCAGCCCGCAAGATACCAACAGGGGCAAGCTCAAATTGTTTGCTGAGATGATTCATCAATCGTTGATATCTCGTCGTGAACGGGTATATCTCGCTGTAGCTACGCGGCGATGATTGGTGAGCAGTGGCGCGATCGCCCTAGTGTAATGTTGCTCCAACTTCAGTACTGCGGTGAAATCTCGCATCACGGCTGAGTATCCTTCAAGACTCAATCCTGCTTCCTTTAACCATTGCTCTGTATCTTCGCCATCGAGCAAATTAAACTGCTCTCGAAAGGAGTCAGACATCGTTTGAATTTCCGCATCAGAAATCTTCAGCCCCAAGCGCTCTGCTTCTTGAACTGCTAAATAAGCCAGTAGGACTTTTTTACTCATTACTTCTTCGTTCTCACCTAAGCGAGTGAGAATCTGAATATCATCGGTACTTTCGGGGAAATTTGATGCTTTCTCCAACTGGCCATTAGCCAATTCCGGCTGAACGAGAGAAGTTTCTCCAGTCCCAAAATGACGGAGATAGTAAGTAAGTGGATCTGATGGGAAATCTTCGGGTGTTTCGGGCCACTTAGGCGACTCGAAACGATTATTGCGTACACAAATAACCTTTTCATAACTACGAGCCTCACCCGCCAGCCAAAAAATTAGCCCCGGCATTTTGCCCGTCATTACATCGTCAAGAGCTTGTCCAGCGATGTGGGTAAAGAAGTTTGCTTCTGGATGCTCACCCGCTAATACGGAAAACTCCTGTAAGCGAAAATCAATGGCATAATTTAGCCGTTCTCCATCTCCAGCATGAACCACCAACTGCCAAACAACCTGCTCGGCAGGGAAACTAGCCCAACTGCTATCAGCTTGTTTGACCTTTTGTTTAAGCCACGAAATAAAAGATCCTGCCAGAAATGTATCCAGTTTTTGTTGCAAAGTACACCGTTCTTCAGGTGTGGACAATCCTGTAAGAGTGCTGATATCGATTGGTTCCCAACGCAACTCAGGAGATGGTTTTGCCCGAACAAAATCGGATGACTGTTCATGTCGCTGCGGGGATTGCCCAGATTGAAGCTCGATCGCATCACCGGGACGTACCGTTATCGCTCGCTCTGGGGAACCAAGCCGACGTTGCAATAAGCGAACTGTTTCTTCTGAACTTAAGGGAAACGCATAGCGGTTAAACCAGGCGTGCCGACCACTAAAGCACAGACCGGAAGCGTAAGGGAAAACCAACGCAGGGTTGCAAGCACAGGCCGCTTCCAACCAACTAACTACCCCTTGGCTATCAAAGGTTGCTCCCATACCGTGCTGATAGCCCATGCTGGCACGTACTACCGGCTGATACTTGGTTGAAATTAGATCGATCGCACCGTATTCTTGGGTGATTCGTTCGCCAATTTCCGCCGTTACTTCTGCATCTGCCATGTGCCAGAATGTCCCAGTTGCATCTTGAACTAACAGCCCAAACTCCGGTTCTTCGTGGTCTGAAGGCGTGGGGAGCAAGTAAGTTTGTCCAAGAGCGATCGCTTGCCAAGGCTGACAGATAATTATTTTTGAGAACCCAATCTTTTGTAGCTGTTCGACTAGCGCCGGTTCATCCGCAGTAATTACGGGCAGTTCGCGCGGCAGTTTCTGAAGCGTTTCCAGGTGAAAGTGATCGAAGTGCCCATGAGTCACCACCAAAGCTGTTAAGTTTGGCAATTTGTCTAACTCAAATATCCGACCAGGATAGTACGTAAGCGTGCCCCCGACAAGTGTATCCGAAAAGCATGGATCGAGCAAGATGCGTTGATCCGTAGTTTCGATGTATAAAGCAGCATGACCACAGATAGTGACACGCATGAGAATTTTTCCGTAGCTGTACTGTCAAAAAATCCTAGCCGATTTAAACAGCAAAAGATGGAAATGTTTAAAGAAGTTAAGAACTAAATATCAATTGCTAAGATTGGTAGCAAATAATTCCTAAATTCGATTAGACCTGCATACTGTAATATAGAGCATTACTGAGATTAGATAGTTATCATTAACATTTCTGGTCATACGTGTGGAAAAGACAATACACAATGTTGTAGTTTTTGGCGGAGGGAGTGCTGGATTTCTTTCTGCCTTAGCGTTGAAGGTGAAAATGCCAGCTTTGAACGTGGTTGTAGTCCATTCCACAACCATTCCGATTATTGGAGTGGGTGAAGCGACTACCGCTTGGATACCTTGGTTTCTGCATAAGTATCTAGAATTAGATCGAGAGCAATTTTATGAAGAAACACAACCTATTTGGAAACTAGGAATTAAGTTTATTTGGGGAGATTCTAGTCAGTCTCACTTCAACTATCCTTTTGTGACTCATCTGGCAGATAAACTCAGTGTTTTGAACAAAAGCACTGCTTACTATTGTCTTGATTCAACGACAGAATCCAGCCTTTATTCACTATTGATGGAGCAGTACAAGTCGCCTTGCTTCCGTAGAGAAAATGGGGATTTCGTAATTGATGAACGCTTTGGATACCATATTGAAAATGTTAGTTTCGTTTCTTATTTAGAAAGAAGAGCAACAGAAATTGGTATCAAGATTATTGATAAACCTGTTGTAAATATTGAAGTCGCCGAAAATGGCTATATTCGTCAACTAAAGTTTGATGATGGCACAATGCAGGCTGGCGATCTATTCGTCGATTGTTCTGGTTTTCGCTCGGCTTTGCTAGGAGAGATTCTGCAAGAACCCTTTTGTAGTTTTGCCAGTAGCTTGTTTTGCGATTCTGCTGTCACAGGCACATGGATGCGAGATGATGCAATCAACCCCTTCACAACTGCCCAAACCATGCAGAGTGGGTGGTGTTGGCAAATTGATTTACTGGATAAAGTCAACCGTGGCTATGTATATTCATCCGCTTTTATCAATGATGACGATGCTTTGCAAGAGATGAAACGCGACAATCCTCTGATGAGTGATGAGCATAGTCTTGTAAGGTTCAAGTCAGGGCGACATCAAAGATTTTGGGTAAATAATGTCGTCGCTGTGGGCAACGCTTCCGGTTTCGTAGAACCTTTAGAATCAACAGGATTACACATGATTGGTGAAACCATCAAATGTGTGTGCGATGTGTTGATTGATTCCGACCAGCAACCCACCCCAGCCTTAATTAATCTTGCGAATCGAGCGATCGCCCAAAAGTGGGATGATATTCGTGATTTTTTATCGATTCACTTTAAATTCAATCACCGAGTAGAATCAGAATTCTGGCAACACTGCTGGCATCAAACTGATATTGGTGATGCCGAAGCAATAGTAGACTTTTTTCAAAGCAATGGCCCATCAAGCCTTGGTCAAATTCTGCTCCGTCCCAATAGTGTTTTTGGATACAACGGTTATTTGAATCTGCTCATGGGTCAAAGAGTGACCACGAAGTATCAAAGCCACAATGACACCTGGGATTTAGATCATTGGCGACAAATCCAAAACTATTTCACGAAGCAGTGTACTAACGCCTTATCAATCCATGAGGCGATTCAGGTTGTTAAAGAAAGAAAATGTCAATGGCTGACTTCATAAATACCATTCCCCAAGTGCCTCGCGTTAACCCCAATGCCCATTTAATCCTCAGTGAGACGGGTGAGGTTTGTAGCTGGGTGGGCGGCGAAGTATTCGCCCTCGAAGGCATTCAGCCCAGCACTATGCGGGAACTGCTGGCGCTGATCGATGGGGTGCGATCGCTTGAGGCCATTTATGCTGAACTTGCAGATTCTTATGATCGCAACTACTTACATGAGATTATCTTGGCTTTAAGTCAGCTGCATATCGTAGAGGAAGTAGTAACTGCAACTGCACCCCCAAATTATGACTGGGAATTGCCAATCGTCCCTGAGCAAGTACGCCAAAAGGCGATCGCTATTTTAGGCAATCACCAGTTACTCGATACTCTCAATAAAACCTTTGCTACCGCAGGTTTTCAAAATCACCGCACTTTCTCCTTCACAGATTTTGCTTCTTGTCAAACGCCGGAATTTCTCGCCCTCCAGCAAGAACGGATACTCCTCAATGGCTCGTTCAAAGTGTCTGAAAATAGTCTAGACGCTGTGAGTGTTTCTGGGCTATGTGAACTCTTTCAAGAATTCGACTTTGTAATCTGTGCTTTGGAAGGTGTACCATATCAAGCCCTATTTGATGTCAACAAGTCAGCCTTAGCCAGTGGCACACCGTGTTTATTTGTGACTGCTTCCCCAGAAACAGCACTCATCGGCCCAACAGTGATTCAGGGAACCGCTTGTTTTGGTTGTCGAGTTGTCACCTTGGAAGCTATTCCATCAGTTTTAGAAGATATTTTGCCGCAACTGTCAACCCCCAGCCTTGCCCAAGCAGATAGTCCACTTTTGCCTTCCATAGCGCAGGCTTGTATTGAAGAAGCGATTTCCATCTTAGGTTTGAACTTAACGCCAACTCGCGCCACCAGCGTTGTGAAAATTAGCCGGCAAGGCGATGCCGTCAAGCGGCTGCTTCCTAGTGGTGAATGTCAGCAGTGTACATCGCAATTAGATGAACCTTTGGGAGTGCTGCAACGAAGTGCGATCGCAGCAGCTGCCCAAGAAATCGGTCGGATCTGGCCGAACTCACCCAATGCTACAATCCGTGCAGCAGCCGATCCTTACCAAACAGTGGGCATTTTGGGTGGTGGTACAGCTGGTTATCTCACGGCTTTAGCCTTTCGCGCTCTCAGGCCAGACATCAAGGTGACTTTGCTAGAATCGAGTGCTATCCCGGTGATTGGTGTGGGCGAGGCAACGACTCCAGAACTCGTTAAGTTTCTCCATAGTCCCCGCTTTTTAGGGCTAGACATCGTTGATTTTTATCAGCGCGTGCTTCCTACATGGAAGTTGGGGATTAAGTTCCAATGGGGACTGCCCGGTGATTATGAATTTACGTTTCCGTTTCAGCGCGGACGCTTGCTAGAATCGCTTCTCTATGATTCAACGCTGAACAATCAGTCATTGGGGGCAATGCTGATGAGTGGCGATCGCGCTCCTATTTTTGATCGGGGCGATGGTACTCCGTTGTCTCTACTTCACCAGATTCGCTGGGCGTATCACCTCGATAATCGGCGGTTTGTTCGTTATCTACAAGAAGAAGCGATCGCTGCCGGGATACAGCATATTGATGTGCAAATTTCTGATGCCCAGATGTCTGCCGATGGTGAAACTATTACCCATCTAATTACTGAGGATGGGCGGAAACTAACTTACGATTTATATATTGATTGTTCCGGCTTTCGCTCGATGTTGCTAGAGCAAAAACTTGGCTCAAAATTCGTGAGTTACCAAGATACCCTCAGCACCGATCAAGCGATCGCTGCTACCGTCCCTCATAATGGCACTATTAAACCTTACACTCTCGCCGAAACCATGAACAATGGTTGGTGTTGGAATATTCCTTTTGAGGATGCCGATCATCGGGGGTATGTGTTTTCTTCAGCATTTTGTAGTGTTGATCAAGCCCTAGAAGAAATGCGTGCCAAAAATCCGGGGATGGGCGATCCTTGGCTGGTGAAGTTTCGTTCTGGGCGGCATGAGCATTTTTGGAAAGGCAACGTTGTGGCGATCGGTAATTCCTACGGGTTTGTCGAACCGTTAGAATCCACAGCGATTCACATGATCGTTCTCGAATTGGAACTCCTACTTACCAACTTTCCAGCATCAAAGCAAGATGAGGGGGTGAAATCTGTACTCAACCGCAAAATTAGCGATCGTTGGGATGCCCTGCGTTGGTTTCTGGGAATTCACTACAAGTTCAATCACCGTTTATCTACTCCCTTCTGGCAAGCAGCCAATAGAGACACAGATATCTCTGGCACATTAGAGCGATTAGCATTGTATAGCGAGCGTGCGCCCTTATCTTATCGAAATTCGATGTTTTATACACTGCATCCGCCGGAGTTTTTCTCTGACGATCACTCCTATGACACATTATTAGCTGGGCAACAGGTATCCGCCCGCTTTGTGGAACCCGTCGAAGATTTAGCCACTTGGCAACGCCAACTCGCAATTCTCAAAGGGCTAGCTAGCACTGCCATGCCCCAACATCAAGCCCTCTCATGCTTGCGCGAGAAACGGCAAGATTTGCTTTACGATTTCGCAAAGCGCCGAGATAGTTGGTTACATACCTGGCTTCCTGCATAGACTTAAGGGATTTCCAAGAAATAAATTATCCAAATAAACGAACCACAGAGGCGCAGAGAACACAGAGAGAGAAGAAATAAAGAGAATTTTTGCGTCAATTTTGGGATATTTTTTTATTTGGAAGTCTCTAAATTAATTGAGTTTTAAAATCTTTCTCTCCTTCTCTCTGTGTTCTCTGTGCCTCTGCGGTTCGTTATTTAACGCCCCATAGTTGTCTTCGCAACGTTACTCAAAGGGAGATACCAAAGGCGAACGAGCGTCATTATACAATCGTTAACAATCCTTCTTTGAGCAAACGGCGTACTAAGACGATCTTGCTATTATCGCTGGCAAAATCGGGTAGTGATTTGATCGCAAATGCAGCTTCCGACTCAGCAATAAAGCGGAAAGCTGGCTCAACGTATGCTGGCCCTTCAACTCTGTTTTGAGGAAATTGAATCATCACCACATCCCCTTTCTTGACGGTTGTACAAATCATTCCTTGGCGTTTGACAACATGAGTATCCAAGTCAATCTGTTGCAACTCGTCCAATTTACCGAAATGGCTATCTGCAAGTGGAGACAGTGAGCCAATGAATTTAATCGTCAGTCGTTCAACCGCATCGTCAATATCAACGCTACTAGCGAAGGTTTTGAGTAAATCTTTCAATTGATTTTTGGTCTGTATCCTGGCATCATCCTCACGGACAAAGCTAACGGGAACTGCTTTGCGAAATTCGACATTTTGCTGCACAATCGATGTGAGAGCTTCCTGAATTAGGTCAACCCAGCGATAAACAGGGATACCGACGGTGATATGAAGTGACGAAGTATCCAACGTCTTGGCTTCATGCACAAAACCACGTGGGATATATAACATATCACCTGGCTTGAGTTCAACTTCATGATTAGGAGCCTTTAGTTGCTCCCGTAGTACTTCTTGTGGTAATCGCCGAGCATCTTCTGGCATTGGCAAATCCCAGTAGGAATCATAGGTGCGCCAGAGTTTAGTTCCCGAAAGCTGGAGAACGAAAACATCGTGTGTATCAAAATGGGGAGGAAATCCTTGAGCAGTTTTAGGGGTCAGGTAAAGATTGACATTCGCTGGATGATTAAAATATTGTTCTAGATTTCTGCAAAGTGTGGCGATCGCTTCCCAATGCTGTTGTAGATGAAATATACATAAGGTATTGCCTTGATTATAGGCATCATAAAATTGATAAATACTAGGAGATGCGTTGGGATCGATAGAGCCTTTCCCCCCTAATTTATTCGTTTGATTGGACAAATCATCTGCCACTTTCGATACATTAAAGTCAGAATAGCGAATGCCACTATAGCGAATGAGCGAGTCAACATCGTTCATGGAAAACAGACCTGAATAGTAATCTGTTTCTTTTCGTGAAACGACAAGGCACTGGCGCTCCCAGTATTCTTTCAAGAAGGTTCTGGTATCGATTGGCTGAATTAATTTCTCAAAATCAAAATTACTGCTAAACATTTTTGGAGTTCCCTCGAAAACGGATGAAAATTTCTTTAATTTTGAATTTTGAATTTTAAATTGACTTCTGCCTTATATTTAGTTCTTTCATAAATTCTTCTGGTTCACTAAAATCTAGCCAAAAAGCCAGTTGGGTAATGTTACATACCTGCGGAAAGGCATTTACCTGACACCATTTTCTCAGATCGGTTTTCCCAGGATAGCTTTGTGTTTGTTCCGCCAGATGAACTCTTTTACTTAAAATTGGATAAAATCCAGACAGCCTTAAGGCATCGGGAAGAAAGCAGTCAGTGACAGAGAAATAGTCGCTCATGCCTCGCCCCCACCATCGGGGTACATTGACAAATCCCTCTAGCCGCGCGATCGCCTCCATCATCTGAGAAAATTTGTCTGGAGTGAAGGAATTGCTAGATAGCCAAGCCGGAAATTCAGCCTCGTTAGTAACTCCCCTTTCTTGGAAAAAATGTTGCGTAATTTTTTGAGTAATACTAGTTCTCAAACTCGCTTCCGATTGGCTGTTTGTCTGTTCGGCTAAAGCCCAAAGAATAGCAACCTGATGATACAATCTACGTTCACAATTAACTAATGCAGTAATCATATCTGCATCTGCGTTAGTTGTCTCTTCCTGAACTGAAGAGATATCCTTACCAATAATTATCAAGATAAATTGATGTAATTGCTCAACATTTTTGGCAAAGCTATCGTCTGCACTATGAAGTTTGAGCAATGCCTGAATCCGACCTAAACGTTCAACTAAGACTGGTATTGCTGAGGCATCCACATCTAACTCTAGTTCATTAGCATCAGAACTCAAACCCAATATTTGAGAACTATAAACATCAGCTAAATCAGCCTCCGAGGGTTTCAGATTCTGTTGTTGAGCTACAGCATCACACCAACGAATTAGCCCAGCGAGATTACGCAATTGAATGTAAACTCTGCCGAGAAATCGGGCTTCTTGGCTTAATTTTTCAGTCAGAGGCAACCAGGAATATGCTGTTCGTAATGGACGGATAGCAACTCTAGCTTGAAGTTCCTCTATGAAAATGGACTTGTTGAGTTGAAACTTTACTTGGTTATTAGCAGCAGTAGCACCACTTTCTTTAACCATAGCGGCCAGATGTTTCAGCAGTTCAATGGCATCTGACTGTTTTTGATCCACATAGCCCCCATTTTTCACAAATTCCAAAAACTGGCCTAGAATCTGGCGATCGCCCCCCTGCACCTCAGCATCAGCTATTGCTTGGCTCAAATGTCGTTGAGTGAAGAACTGCCGTTTGGCACAACTGATAATTAAACTAGCGATCGCTGGATCGATAATATTTTTGTCTACCGCCAGCTGAACTGTAGCGCGGATGTTTACTAAGGCATCAGTTAAGGGTTGGTATTGGAATTGAGGGTTGCTATGCAAAATCGCCACTTCATCATCCCCGATGTACTGTCTGTCTCGGTAGGCTGCAAAAATAGCTCCAAATCCCTCCATACCAAAGGCTTCCAGTTCAGCTGCTCGGAGCGCACCCATGCTACTTGCCCCAAATACTCGCACTCCTGCTTCTAATGCCCAGAGAATCTCTTTATGCCAAACTGAAGCGCTGCGGTCAAAAAAACCGTCAATAATGGCAATTACACGCGGCTGTAACCGCAGACAGGCAAGAATATCACCACAACGGACAGGATCAAGGTAACGGGCTGGTAAAATTTGACTGGCTTGGGTAACGGATAGGGTGGGGCCAAGAAAGATGAGAATTTGACTAGGTTCCAAAGAATTCGAGTGCATATTGAATTTTACAAAGACGAAGGGAGATGCATACCCGGTACAATCACATGCACTACTGGAATACCATACTCTGGTCGCGTATGATTGACAAAGACAACTTGCTTAAATCCCTGAGTACTCAGACAAGTTAGAATTTGTTGAATTTCTTCTGCAAACGTTGGGGTAAAGGCTAACTCAGGCTGAGTTTCAAAATCAATCAGGGTAGCGATCGGTCTTTTGCTGCTAGACTTCATCGCTGGGCTACCTGGCATCCTGATGCGTCCAAGGGCATAACTATCTGGATGAATGTCATCTCGGCTACCTGCAATCACCGTTACTCGTGACTGAGCCGCTTCAGTAATCGCCCGTGCTAGGGCAATTTCTTTGGAACTGTGGCATCCCCACCCTGCTGCTGTCGGTCGTCCATGCCAGTTTTCCTGATCGCTAATCAAGCATTTATAGGTAGGTATTCCTATAGTTGAAGTTAAATCAGTAATCACGGCTGTTGCCCCGGCAAGTTCAACTTGATAGAGTAAAGATTGCAAAAGCGGAGACTGGATAGTTTGACTATCAACCAAACAGTTAATCCGTTCCTCCAGAGGTAAGCGCCACCAACGCCACTCAGCTTCACGCTCAATCACTTCAAACAATCCATGAGCGATCGCCTCTAGTAAATGGTTTCCTGATGCTAGTCCATTACTAGAAGTGCTGAATAGATAAGTATCACGTTTTTCAGTTGTGGTGTCTAAATCAAGATACGCCTGTGGTACGTAAACAGGTTCACCCGTAAATAGATCGGTTCCACAAATCCAATCTAACGGTAGAGCAGGATGATAAGACTGCGATCGCTTACCTGGCTCTAAAACGCTAGGATCAATTGCCTGGTGATGTCGGCAGACTTCCTCATAAGAGGCAACCATCTCTGGTTGTGGGAGGTTTTCTGCATGATAAGACTCCACAGATTCCATCACCGCCGAGATCATCGCTAGCAGAAGTGAAATTCCCTTGCCTTGAGAACCAGAAAAGGCTTTTCCGTTAGGACGAATCGCTTGAGCAACAGGAATACCAATGCAGTCAAGACCAGTAATGTCTGCAACACGCGTGATGCCAAAAGCAGCCAGAAGTTCTTGTAGCTTCTCCCAAGTAGAATTAGGTTCTTCTGTGCGAAACGTACCATTAAGATTCAGCTTAGGAGCATTCAGAGTTTGCCACATTCGCTTGTTTCTTTCCCCCACCATTACTGAGAGTAATAATAGATACTCAATATTTAAAGCGCTTAAGTGGTTATTAATGTGTTGTATTAAGCACACGACACATGGCGTTATAATTAGCGCCTTTGAAAATTGCGATATCAAAATCATCAAAGTTAAGGCGTGTTTTCAAAGTCTTAGATCCCCCCAACCCCACTTAAAAAGGGGGGCTAAGAATTTCTTAAAGTCCCCCTTTTTAAGGGGGATTTAGGGGGATCTAAAAAATTAGGAGGCTAAACGAGTAGTTTGAAAACACGCCTTAGCGTTGCATCCCTTCACTGACACCGCAAGCCTTAAATCAAGGCTACCAGCAACACATGATCGTTTCTCTAGGTGTGGATGAAGCTAGTCCACCAGCTACACTTTCTAACTCATCTTCTGACAATTCTCGGTTAGCTGGTCTTGCTTTAATACCGTTAACGCTATTAATAGAACGGATATTCACAGATGGAGAAGCAGTTGACAGACCTAGAACCTTTCTTTCAGCAGAAACCATCACGGATTTCACATCATCAGCGTTAAAATCAAAACCGTTTGTCTGACCTTGTTCAACAGCGATTCTCGCAAACTCACCTGCTTCAGTGGCATCCAACGCTTCACGTAGAGGCGAATTGGCTGGTTGGGCTAAAAAATTTTCGTAGTATTCGACAAAGCTTTGCTGAGACATTATGAACTCTCCTTAAGATAAGATACTTAGCTTTTAGCTTGAAGTAGGCAACTAAATCTGAAGCCAGGTCATTAACTTCAAAAGTATTGTTTCCCAATCGCTAGGCAACAGAACAATCACTTAAGTTTTAGTATTGTTCCATACAATAATTGCTTGAAGTATAGTCTACTGTCCAGATCGTTTAAGTCAAGTTTTGTAACTAATAAAACATTATTTTTGTATAGTAAGATACAAAAATTAACGTTGAAATTGACAAGTTAGTGCGTACTTGAACCTTAAAATGTTCCATAATCGTCGTCTAAAAATCTTTAATCTTTTAGCTAATGAATAGATTGTAAGAATTTCATCTTTTTGCATTCTTTTCCTCAAGGGTTCGGATTATCGCTGCAATCAGCCTTCCTGAACGATGCGAATCAAACCCGTGGCGGTGAAAATTGAACATTGCGATCGCGGCGAGTATGTCAACCAGATCCTGAGTCAATTGACCAAGATGCTGGAGATTAAGTAATTCCTTCGCAAGTATGTCGTTAGCTGTGGCATATTTTTGCAATATCTCTGCTTCTGGAGACTCATACAAAGTTTCGGGAGAAAGTAGTTCAACTGTTGGAATTGTGGCTTCAGGAGGTGTGGAAATCAAAGCCGCTAAACTCTGCCAGGTTGCAAGAATAGCTACCGGATCTGACAGAGTACGGGTAAAGAGATCGTGCAACACAGTTGGCACAAGTAAATCTTTGGAGACAACACCAAGGTTATGTCGATCGAGATAGTCAAGCATGAGCCACAATGAAGTGTCTGCGTCGAAGTGCTGATGAACCAACTTCATAGCTTGCAACCCTCCAAATCGGTCTGTTTCAGGCTCATAGTCACTAAAGAAAAATAAATTAATTAAATTCTCACGCCCAAGTGCATACATGAGATCGGAGATATCAGCGATCGCTTGTTGCCGATCCACTGTAATAAAAAAACGTGCCCGGACATCTGGCGGTTTTCTCATAAAGAAGAAACAGCGCAACAAATCATGACTCCGCCAGTGACTAACTAACGGTTCGAGTTGGTCAAAAAGGGCACGCGCACTCGATAGTGCATTACCCTGATGCCTGACGAGTCCCACGTTAAGTTGTACCCAATCTCCGTTTTCCCAGTCCTGACTACTAGATTGTGTAGTTGAAGTTGATTTGTCGGTCATGAAATGTCTTTTACCACAGTTCACTGATGTTAAATCAAGAAAAGAAAGGTTGACAATAGAAACTGCCTTAAAGCAACATTACGGCATATTAGCAATCAAAAAACGTGGTTCTCGACAACATCGACCGTATCGAAGCACCTCCAGCAGATGTCTTTTACCGAGAGTATATTCTGCCCCAGCGTCCAGCGATTATCACCAATCTTTTTGAGAATTCATCACTGCGTCAGATGGATACCCTTGAAAAGGTAAAAACAGGGCTGACAGACATCCCAGTTCAAATCTGTCCAAATTACATCGCTGATCTGCTAAATTCGACATCAGCTGATGTTCCCCGAATGATGAATTTAGGTGCATATCTTGACTTCTTACAAGCACAACCCACAACTCTTGATATCTGTGTTGAGTATCCTACGCCCCAAAAGTTACTTCAGTTATTGCCCCTGAATTCATACCAACATTTAAATGATGAAAGCGACCTATATTCCAATATGTTTGTCGCCGCCAGCAATAATTATGCTCATTTGCACTATGATGCCGATCAACGTAATGTTTTGTTGTTTCAAGTTTTTGGCACAAAGCGATTTGTATTGATTCATCCGCGTGAAACTCAAAAGCTAGATGCGATCGATGAGCCTAATCTCTGCCGTACCAGTGGTATCTTCCTAGAAAATATGTTAGAAGCCGAGAAAACAGATTTTCTCCGATATACCAACGCTTATGATGCAGTACTTTATCCTGGTGAAACTATTTTCATGCCGATGATGATCTGGCACTACATTGAGTACTTGGAACCAGCCATGTCAATTGCTTATCGTTTGGGACGCAATGCTTATAATCAGCGATTGGCTAAAATTTTTCCAGCCCCCTCGGTTGATGTTCAGTCCCTATCGCTGTTGCTGCAAGACGAGACAGCAGCGCGATCGCATCATTTAGAATGGTTAACTAAACTAGAGACTGTAAGCGATTCATGGTTGGGGAGTGAAAGCGATCGCCGGGACACTTTAAACTACCTTTCCCTAAGAATTCGGGGGCAATATCTTGGTCTTGAGCCGATTAAAAATATTCGAGAGTTGAGAAGACGTGAAGCGATGCTAAACACTCGCCTGTTCTGACCGAATCAACCGTGCATAGGAACCATCAAGCTGCGACATTTCTTTGTGGGTACCGCGTTGCACTACTTTACCCTTTTCTAAAACAATAATTTCATCACAGTCGCGGATGGTACTGAGACGGTGAGCCACAATAATGCAAGAACAGCCTCGATAACGCAGATTTCGGTCAATAATTTTTTCTGTATCAGCATCTAAGGCACTGGTTGCTTCGTCCATGATCAGAATTGTGGGATCGTTGACTAATGCACGAGCAATTTCTAAACGCTGGCGCTGTCCGCCACTGAAATTAGCAGCACCCTCAAGTAAGTTACCTTCATACCCTCCAGGTAAAGCTAAAATCACTTCATGAATAACAGCATCTTTACAAGCTCGGACTAATTGAGAATTAGACACTGTATCATCCCACAAAGTCAAATTATCTCGGACAGTGCCAGCGAACAGAAAAATTTCCTGTTCTACCATTCCCAAAGAATTAGAAAGTATTGCCCTAGTAATTTGCTCTCTGGGGATACCATCAAAAAGAATTTCTCCCGACCAAGGTTGATACAGCCCCGCTACCAATTTGGCAACTGTTGATTTACCAGAACCACTACTACCAACTAGGGCTACCCTCTGTCCTGGTTTCAGTTGAAAACTCAGGTCTTGAATTAGAGGCCCATCTGTCCGTGAGTAGCCAAATGTGACATTTTTTAATTCTACATATCCCTTAAGTTCGCAGGCTGAAGCATACTGTAAGGATTTTGGTATTGAAGTATGTAAATTATGACTATCCAATTCGGAATCAGTTGAGTTTTGCAACACATCATCCAGGCGATTTAAGTCTCCTTCTAGTTCCTGTAAGGTACTGCCAAAATTGACTAGAGAGTTGACAGGAGTCAAAAAGCTAGTCATTAAACTTTGGAAAGCAATTAACATCCCAATACTGAGATGCCCATCCATGACTCGTAGACCACCAATAACTAAAACTGCTAAGGAGCTTAAACTAGTTAAGAAAACAGGTAAAACGCCTAGTACTTGATTAGTAACACCTAACTCTTGCTGACCATTAATAAATTTTGTATAGTAACCTGACCAACGGGAGAAAAAATCAGATTCCAACGCTGATGCTTTGAGGGTTTCCATACTCTGAAGGGCAGCAATTTCTGTCCCTGCAACTTTGCCTCGGTCTTGAATGATTCGCATATAAATATCTGTGCGCTGTCGGGAAATCCACTGCAAAGTCAAGATATTAATCGCAGCAAAACAGATACCGATCGCAGTCAGCACTCCATCATAAGCAAACATGACTAAGGCATAAAATACCACCATAACGGTATCAATTACAGTCCTGGCTAACTGTCCCGATAGCACTTCAGCAACTTTCGTATTGATGTTGATTCGACTGCTAATCTCTCCGGCAAATCTTTGGGCATAAAATGCCACCGGCAAGCGAAGAATATGATGGATGAATTGCCCAGACATTTCCACGGATAATTTGATATTTAGTTTTCTCAGAAAACGTCTTTGTAGTAATGTCAGTAACACCTGAATAATGACTGTGATCGTCATTCCCAAAACCAATGGACGCAACCAGTCTGTGCGATTTTCTACCAAAATGTTATCAACAAAAATTTGATTAAAGACTGGTAAAACTAACCCTGGAATGACTAGAAAAAATCCTGCTAAGAAACAATAGAGGATGGCTCCCCAAGAACCCCGCAAGCGATCAAAGAGTGCGCCGATTAAGCTCGGTTTGCGACCTCCGCGTTGGAATTCTGGGCCTGGTTCCATTACCAGAACAACCCCTGTATAGGCTTCATCAAATTCTTTAAAGGAGATTCGCCTTGGCCCAGTAGCTGGGTCATTGAGATAAACCCAATCTTTTTTAAATCCCTCTACTACTAGAAAATGATTAAAATTCCAAAAGACAATGTATGGCGGAGGAAGTTGTTGTAATTGCACCAATTGCTTTTTAAATCCCTTGGCTTGCATTCCGTAGCTTCTCGCAGCTTTAATCATGTTAGAAGCTTTGCTTCCATCGCGGGAAACACCGCAATTTTGCCGCAGTTCTGCTAAAGGTACAATTTTACGATGGTAGGCCAAAATAATCCCGAAAGCTGCTGCTCCACATTCCACCGCTTCCATTTGCAATAGAGTGGGAGTTTTGACGCGAGAAGGGATGTGACTTGGTGGCGTTTCTAAATCTAATAATGGGGCTTTTTGACGGAAGGGATTAAGGTTTTGAATTAAGGATATTAACTGCTGAATCAATTGCACAAGAGCATTCCCCTAAGAGGTTCTTTGAAAAGTATTTTGCTGTGACTTTAGATACTTTAAGATCTCCCCTAACCCCCACCCCCCTTAAAAAGGGGGGAACTGGAATCAAAGTCCCCCTTTTTAAGAGGGATTTAGGGGGATCTAGAACGTTTTGCTACCAAGAAGAGGACTTTTGAAACATCCCCTAAAACTTTAGTTAATGCCAGTAAATTCTCTGAGAATAGGCAAGACATAAGTAATTGGTGCTTGCTCTGCTACTTTAACCCGAACGCTGGTAGTTGTTCCGGCAGAAATGTTTAATTTTGGCCCTTGGGAAGAAGACCAGCGATAACCGCTAAAGTTGGATGGAGCTAGTTCCATTTCTGTTCGCACTTCTATGTCTCCGCCGCCAGTTGACAAGATGTTTGTTACTAGATCGGCGTTGCCAATTACAGACTTTGCACCTTCTTTAGTCACAGGTAAGGGGGAAACAGAGGTAACTTTACCGACAATACCGCCGAAACGTTCTCTTTTCACGGAAGTGGGGGTGATTTGCACGATCATTCCTGGTTGAATTTGTTTACCATCTTGGACATGAAAGTAGGAGAGGGCAATTAATGAAGTCTTTTTATTACCGACATTCAAGGTGACAAGCGGAGTTTTCGGACTGGTAACTTGTCCCACAAAACCAGTCACTTCTAATACACAACCGTTACTAGGACTAATAATTTGACTATTATCTAATATTTGGTTTTCTAGTTGCGCGATCGCTCGATTAACTTCTTGAATTTGATTAATTTTGGTATTAAGATTTTCTACGTTTTCTTGATCGATACGTTGGCTCTTAGTCTCTAAGTCTTTTAACTGCGCTTGCAGGTCGCCTACAGAACTCAAATTTTGTAAGTATCTCTGCTGGGCTTCTGTTTCTTGTACATCTAATTGCTTGAGCTGCACTTTGATATCAGATACGGTTTGCATTGCCTGTTGATATTCTTGCTCTGCTTGTAAGTATGTATCTTTGGCAATGGCTCCTGCATCTACGAGTTGCTGGCGTTTCTGTAATCTATCTTTCAGTATAGGTACGACAGTTACAGCATCATTGAGCCGTTGCTGCAAACTAAGACGCTGTTCACGAATGGCATTTAAGCCTTTTTCATAAAATGCAGGCGTGAGAGTTTGAGTATCCCGCAAACGTTGAATATAACTAGCTTTAGCAGATGCGATCGCCTCTTTTTCTTTAGCGGTACGTTGTCGCTGAAGCAGGGATGAATTTTGTTCTTGTCTTTGTAATTGCCCCAGTTTTGAGCGTTGCAGTTGCAATTGCTGTTTGAGAGCCGTCGGATCGATCGTTGCTATGACATATCCTCGATCTATACATTGTCCTGTTTTCACATTCAGACTTTTTAACTGTCCTGAGATTGGCGACTCAAAAGTGACAACTTGATTGGGTTGAATAAGTATTCCCTTTCCTGTGACAGTGACGGGAATACGTCCAAAAATACTCCAAATTAATCCCAATAAAACAAAACTACCCAGCGTCGCCAAAGGTAGCCAATCTACGGGATTGACTACCTGCATTAACTGATCCAATCTTTCTGGAGAAGATAAACGCTCCAGCGATTCTTTGCGAAATATACTATCTTGATCTTCAGTCATTCGCTTGAGGGAGGGATTGGGGATTGGGGCACACGGAAAGTTCTTTCAGTGCGTCTCCTCTTTGAGTTTTTGCGTCCTCTTCTCCTGTCTTCTTTAAGATTCCCGATTCAGACGTTTAATCATCCAGTCAAATCTAGCACCTGCTAGGGCGGTGTTGTCTAATGTATCGAAGTTGAGTTCATCTTCAACTTCGATATCTTCTGCTAAAAGTTGGTCTAGTTGATAAGCCAATTTCCCAAATCCACGGCGGAACAGGCGATCGCGAATTCGATCTACTAAAACTACTGCGATCGCTCGATAAAAACGGGCTGTAAATCCTGTATTTTGCTTTAATTGTTTAGCTAGTTTCTCTTGTGGTAAAGCTAGTAATATAGAAGATTCTATTGCTTTGACTGTAGCAGATGCAGTTGTTGCTTCTACAAAAGACATTTCCCCTAAAATTTCGCCTTTGACGGATTGAGCAATTTCTTTTTCGGCAAATTGATTCTGTGGGGTAGAAACAAAAATACCTAATTTTCCATCTAACAATATATATAGTGCCTCAACAGGTTTTCCTTCTTGAATTAGTACTTTACCTGGATTAACATTAGTTCTTACTCCTTGGGAAATCATCCAATCAATATCGCTACCGTTCAAAATAGCAAACACAAACAAAACCTTTCGCAGTGATTCTCCTGGAACTACTTTGTTCTTGGCCAGAAAATCAGTTAGTCTCCGCAACTGCTGTGACAGTAAAACAGATATTATTTGATAAAAATGTGCAGCGAATTCTGTATCTTGCTCCAGTTTTTCAAGTAATAATTCTCTTGGCAGTGCTAATACCCGCGAAGGTTCCAAAGCTATAAAAGTAGTAGATGGAGGACGATTATCTATAAAAGATAAAGTTTCTACAATTTCCCCTGGCGATACGCGATCGATTTCTTGTAAGTCTTTGACGTTGCCTGTGGGAGACACACAAATACTTAATGCTCCCTCTAACAAAATTTCTAGTGTATCAATAATTTCTTTACCTTCTTGAATGAGAACTTGATGAGGATGATGCTCTTTAAATATGCCTACACTGAGCATCCAATCAATATCACTTTTCCTAAAGGCAGCGAAATTTGGAGTATTAAGCAGCATTTGTTTAAGCATAGGATTTAAAGTTGATTAGGAAGGAAATTAAATCATTTATTGTCGCAAAAGATAGCTTTTTTTTAGTTTTCTGGAAGTTTTGAATATGCTTGGTTTCCATAAGTGATAAAAAGTTAATGAAAAGCTAGAATTACCACAAATAGCTTATTACTCATACTAAGTACACAATTTCGTAAATTTATGGTCAATTGAGGGGTAAAATTAAAACGCATAGGAGCTTCTCTACGAGACGCTACGCGAACCCCTTCCAACAGGATAGGAACGCAAAGCTTGTTTCGGTTTATATGCTACGAATTAATGAAATGCTGTGCTAAGTTCTACTTACTTCATTATTTTTGGCAAAATCTTTAACAAAGCTTTTTAGACAAAAGTTAATATAGATTATATCATTAGTGGTTAATTTAACTAAATATCACCTTTGCGTGCTGTCACAAATATTTGTCTTTGTTAAATAATTGAAAATTAATAGAACTTAATATGAATTGGATACAAAAATTTGTAAAATTTACAGCATTTCCTATCTATCTGGTATTAATAATCTCTAGTTTGCCCAGAATGGTAAGAGCTGAATCATTAATAGCACTTAAATTCCAAAGATTACAGAACTGGCAAATTAGTCAGAGGTTTATCCCACCAAATCGAAGCGCACCACAAACTACGGCTGGTGGAGGAAGTCGTGGTGGTTCTCGCTCTTTAGAGGGCAAAGAAACTTTAACTCCCTTAATGCCTCCGATTAAACTAGGTTTAACCTTGGCAGAACGTCCGACATTTTACTGGTTTGTTCCGCAGATGCCAGGACAAACTGCTCATTTTTCACTCCTGGAAGACAACCGCATATTCTACGAAACAACTTTTAAACTTCCTAATGAATCAGGAATTATTGGTTTTACTCTCCCGACAAAAGCACCAAGCCTCGAAGTAGGTAAAAAATATCACTGGTATATGTCGATCGCTTCCAGTTCAGAGGAACTAGCAGACGAAATCAGTGTCGAAGGTTGGGTAGAACGAATCCAACCTACGGCTGATTTATTGAAGCAGATAGCCAGGACAAATCCCAAACAACTTTCCCAAGTGTATGCTACATCTGGTATTTGGTACGAAGTGCTGGATACTTTAGTAAAGCAACGTCTGACTGAACCTAGCGATCGCACAGTCATGGCTAATTGGCAAGCATTATTAGAGTCAGTGGGTTTAAACAATTTAGTTTCTAAGCCTCTATTAAATAGCTGCAATTCCCAGACTAAGTAATTTATGTGGAGTCATATCAAGCAACAACTTTGGCAGTATCGCGGTATCTTCATCGCTGCTCCCAGTGTGGGAGCATTAGTATTCATCCTGCGCTTGAGTGGATTATTGCAAATGTTGGAATTGGCAGCGCTGGATCAAATGTTTCTGTTACGTTCTCCAGAACCTGTTGATACGCGGATTGTGATTGTAGAAATTAATGAATCTGATGTGCAAAAACTTGGTAAGCGCGGTGATTGGCCTTTGCCTGACGGCTTACTAGCACAAGTTTTAGAGAATTTAAAACAACAAAAACCCAGTGCGATTGGTTTGGATTTTTATCGAGATTTACCAGTAGGTTTTGGACATCAATCATTAGTTAAGGTGTTTGAGTCTACACCAAATTTAGTTGGTGTACAAAAAGTAGCTGAGAGTGAAGATAGCTCGGCGGTAGCACCACCACCAGCGCTGAAAAAACTCGATCAAGTGGGTGCAAATGATTTTCCCTTAGATGGGGATGGAAAAATTCGCCGCAGTTTGATGTATTTGGCAGATAAAAATGGCGAAAATGTGTTTAGTTTTGCTTTTAAGCTTGCCTATCTTTATTTGAGCGATCGCCAAATTGATGTCGGACAAACAAAAGATTATTTGGTAAAAACAGGTAATGTTGTTTACCCATTATTTCAAGGTAATGATGGTGGTTATATCCGGGCTGAAGACCAAGGTTATCAAGTACTAATAAATTATCGTAGTTCTAAAAACAAATTTCAGCACATATCTATTATGGATGTGTTAGATAATCGGATATCCAAGGACTTAGTAAAAGGGCGCATTGTGTTGATTGGGCCCACAGCAGAAAGTCTCAAAGACCTATTCTATACACCATATAGCAGTACCATATTAACAGCACCTAAACGAATGGCTGGTGTAACTATTCACGCTAATGCCATCAGTCAAATTTTAAGCGCTACTTTAGATCGCCGCCCGTTAATCAGAACATGGAGTAAATTACAGGAATGGTTGTGGATTTTTCTTTGGTCACTGGTTGGTGCAATATTAAGATGGCAACAAAGATATAGCGCTACTTCTAAAAGAAAATCATTATTACCTTTGATTAGTATTTGGCTAGCTGGATGCTGTCTTGTGGGTAGTAGTTATCTAGCCTTTTTAGCAGGTTGGTGGATTCCCGTTGTCCCACCATTACTTACATTAATTGGTTCGGGGATTGTTGTTACTGCCTATATTGCCAGGACTGCGGGACAAATTCGTAAAACCTTTGGTCGTTATCTCACCGATGAAGTGGTTGCTAATTTATTAGAAAATCCTGAAGGTTTAAAACTTGGTGGTGAACGCAAGAAAATTACTATTCTCACTTCCGATTTAAGAGGTTTTACAGCTATATCTGAGAGATTATCTGCTGAAGAAGTAATTAAAGTAATTAATCTTTATTTAGGATATATGGCAGATATTATCACTCAGTATCAAGGCACAATTGATGAATTTATGGGTGATGGAATTTTAGTTCTGTTCGGCGCTCCTATCACTAGAAAAGATGATGCGACAAGAGCGATCGCTTGTGCTGTGGCAATGCAACTAGCAATGGAAGCAGTGAACAAAAAAATCCAGCAAATGGGATTCCCAAAGCTGGAAATGGGGATTGGTATTAATACAGCAGAAGTAGTTGTCGGTAATATTGGTTCGGAAAAACGGACTAAATATGGAATTATTGGCGATCAAGTTAATTTAACCTATCGCATTGAATCCTATACAGTCGGCGGACAAATTTTTGCTTCGCAATCAACTATTAATGAGACTGGTTCTATTGTGAAAATTATTAAACATAAAGAAGTACAAGCAAAAGGGGTGAAACAACCGATAAAAATTTATGAAGTAGGTGGAATTACTGGAGAATACAATTTATATCTTGTTAAAGACGAAGATAAAATCTTCTGGGAACTGCCAGAAGCAATTCCCTTAAAGTATACAGTTTTGGATGGAAAAGATGTAAATAACACTGTCATGGAGGGAAAGTTAGTAAAGCTGTCAGCTAAGGGGGCGCAAGTATGTTATGACTCTAAAGTAAATTATCTAGCTTTACAGCCCTTTACTAATCTGAAACTGAACTTACTTATGCAGGGGAATGCCAAAATTAGTGAAGATATCTATGCTAAAGTCTTAGACAAAACGGCAGAACCAGATAATTTTTATATTCGTTTTACTAACATTCCGCTAGAAGTGGAAGGGCAATTTAATGCCCTACGCCTCCGCCAAAGAACCATTGCACCTCTAACTCCAGATGAGTGATTCTAAGTTACTGCTTACAGATAATCAATCTCTAGTATTAGACAATCCCTTAACAGTTTGGCAAATTGAATCCGGTGCGATCGCTGTGTTTGCTATTCTGATTGAGCAAGGTATTGAGGGCACTCGGCGTTATCTATTCAGCGTCAATGCCGGAGAAGCATTGTTTGGGATATCGGCTAATAACCATAAATTTTTGGCAGTATCGATAGAAGAGACTGTGTTGTTGGAAATATCTGCACAAGAATGCGAGGCAGAAAGTTTTATTAAGTTAGTGCAGATATGGGAGCAAAATATTCAAAGTTGTGTAGGCGATACCTTCTCTACAAGGCTCTACGACAGGCTGCGCGAACGTCCACGCTTTTCTATTGTGCCAGTTTTTTCCCACACTGAAAAACTTCCCAACTTGAACGAGATCCAAGTTACTCTGAGTGAACTACACAGCGATTTTTGCGAAATTCTGACTCAAATAGAACAGGAAGAATTGGTAGCAAAATGGACTCAATTCCAAGCACGCCAACAACTTAACTCTCAGGTAAAAGTTAATGCCTTAGGAGAGTTAGCCTCAGTTCTCAAACCCAAGCAAGCCGAACTGATGCAGTCAGGTACACCGTTGCTGATTGCCGCAGGTGCAGTTGGAAGGGCATTAGGAATTAAGATTCTGCCACCTGTGCGTTCTGAAGACATGAAACGGATTAAAGAACCATTAGAAGCGATCGCCCGTGCATCCCGAATCCGTATCCGCCGGGTATTACTCAATAACCGATGGTGGCAAAAAGATAGCGGCCCCCTATTAGCATATACTAATCAAGATAATTGTCCTGTTGCATTGCTACCAGCAGGGGTAGGAAAGTACGAAATCTTTGACCCAGAAAAGCACGTTCGCATACCTGTAAACAATCGTACTGCTCAACAACTAGCTCCCTTTGCTTATGTATTTTATCGTCCCATACCCGAAAACAATTTAACTGCGATCGCCTTACTTCTATTTGCCTTCAAGGGGAAAATTCGAGAACTGATTGTTATCTTTCTCACTGGCGTTGTTGGTGCATTGTTAGGAATGTTAACCCCCTTAGCAACTGCTATCCTCATCGATTCCGTCATTCCCGATGCAGATAGAGGGTTGTTAGTGCAAATCGGATTAGGTTTGATAGCCGCCAGCTTTGGGACGATAATTTTTCAAATCGCCCAAGGTTTTGCCGGTCTGAGATTAGAAAGTAAAGCCAGTTTAGACTCCCAAGCAGCCTTATGGGATAGATTGTTTAATCTGCGGGTATCTTTCTTTCGTGAATATTCAATTGGGGATTTGCAATCTCGTGTTTCTGCAATCACTCAAATCCGCCAGAAACTTAACGACACAGTGCTACGTACTGTTTTTACCAGCTTCTTCTCTCTACTAAATTTGGGACTATTGTTTATCTACAGTTCCAGTCTAGCTTTAGTTGTAGTAGCAGTAGCGTTGGTGGCGATCGCCTTTACTACGATCTCAGGTTTACTTAGCCGCCAAAAGTTGCGTTCTTTAGAAGAAATAGAGGGAGAAATTTTTGGTTTTACTGTACAGATGGTGGCTGGTGTATCCAAACTTCGAGTCACCAATGCAGAAGACCGCGCTTTTGCCTACTGGGCAAAAAAGTATAGTCAGCAGCTACAACTCAAGCTGAGTACAGAGATAATTGAAGATGTCTTAGCGATATTCAACACTGCCATGCCAACTGTCAGCTCGATAATTATCTTTTGGCTAGCAGTTACGTTAATTACACAAGCCCCATCTGAAAGCGGAACAGGATTATCTACAGGTACATTTTTAGCATTTAATTCTGCCTTTGCCATATTTATCGCTGGGGCAACTCAGTTGAGTAACACCATAGTCAGCATATTAGATATCAGCATTTTTTGGGAACGTGCCAAGCCCATCTTTCAGGCTCAACCAGAAATTGATCTGAGCAAAAGCGATCCAGGACGGTTAACGGGTAAAGTAAAAGTCGATCATGTGACTTTCCGCTACCGCGAAGATGGCCCCCTCAATTTAGACGATCTGACAATTCAGGCAGAACCAGGAGAGTTGATTGCTTTGGTAGGGCCTTCTGGTAGTGGCAAATCAACGATTATTAGGCTGTTATTGGGATTTGAAACGCCAAAAGATGGCACGATTTACTACGATGGTCAAGACTTATCGGGGTTAGATATATCGGCAGTGCGTAGACAGATTGGTGTAGTACTACAAAATGGTCGCATCAATAGCGCCTCAATTTTTGAAAATATTTCTAGTGGCGCATTAGTGACAATGGAAGAAGCCTGGGAAGCAGTACGGATGGCTGGGTTTGCCGATGATATTAAGTCAATGCCAATGGAGATGCACACAGTCATTTCGGAGGGGGGTACAAATCTCTCTGGTGGGCAACGTCAAAGGCTACTAATTGCTCGTGCTTTAGTCTTAAAACCGAGAATTATAATTTTTGATGAAGCTACCAGTGCTTTAGATAATCGGACTCAAGCGATAGTTAGTACCAGCTTAGACCAGTTAGGAGTAACGCGGATAATTATCGCCCATCGCCTCAGCACTATCCGCAACGCCGACCGAATTTATGTGATTGAAGCCGGTCGAGTTGTTCAGCAAGGTAAGTTTGAAGAATTAGTGAATCAAAAGGGGTTATTTGCTAATCTGATGGCACGACAAATGGCGTAAGCGTTCAGGGAGTGCAAAGAAGATGAAAAACTCCATCTTCGTCAGCAGTATTAAATCGGGTTGGAGTCGTTAACTTGCGCCGCCTTGTGACCTCGGCGGGACTGCATTTACCGCCATAAAAATGTTGATAGTGATATGATGAGAGCCACATTCAGGACAATTCATGTTTTAGCACCCTATATTCATACCTTATTATGCAACGCCAACAAGAGTAAATGTTCACGCTATAATTTTCAGTCATCTCTATCAGAGCGATTACTAAGCCATCTACAGCAAAGTGTGATCTATTTACTCTATCAATAGCCTTTCATTAATGGGAATATAAATTATAAATTCTGTTCCTTTTCCTAAAACAGAATTAACTTCAATTCTACCCCCATGTATTTCTTCCACAATTTGCTGTGCGATCGCTAGTCCTAATCCTGTGCCTTTTCCCACTCCTTTCGTAGTAAATAAATGGTCAAATATGCGTGCTTTTACATTTTCGTTTATTCCTGTACCATTATCAGAAATTGATATTTTTAAGGTATTGTTTTCAATAATAGCTCTCACTATAATTTTATGTGGATTTAGCTTAAAATGCTCAAAGGTCTGACCTATACTTGACTCATCTAAAGCATCAATAGCATTAGCTAAGATATTCATAAATACCTGATTTAATTGTCCAGGAAAACACTCGATTGGCTGTAAGTTTTCGTATTCAGTTATAACTATAATTTCTGGACGTTGCTCATTCGCTTTCAGGCGATGTTTGAGAATTAAAATTGTACTATCAATGCCTTCATTGATGTTAAATGGCACTTTATAATCTTTATCGCCCCGGGAGAAAGTTCTTAAGCTGGTGCTGATATTTTTTAATCGCTCAGAAGCCAGAACCATCGCTTCAACCATGTTTGGCATGTCTTCTAAGCTATAGTCTAAGTCAATTTCTTCAGCATGATCGAGAATTTCCACTTCTGGATTCGGTAGAGCTTTTTGATATAATTTTAGGTGTTCAGTGATATCAGCCAAGATAGGTTTAGCCTGTTGAAGGCTAGTCGAAATAAAGCCGAGGGGATTGTTCATTTCGTGAGCTACTCCAGCAACTAAGTTACCTAGTGCAGACATTTTTTCATGTTGTATCATTTGCAGTTGGGCTTGTTGCAGTTCTTGCATAGCATTTTCCAGTTCTTGAGATTTTTGCTTAATAGCAGCTTCAGCAAATTTGCGATCGCTAATATCAATTAGAATTCCATCCCATACCATTTCACCATCCTCTTTGCGTTCTGGCTGAGAAGCAGCTTTTACCCACTTGATATTCCCATTGGGTGTAACAATGCGCCACTCATGCTGAAATGGGGTAAGATTTTGTGCTGACTCAATAACTGCCTGAAAGGCCTCTGCTCCATCGTCGGGATGTTCAAAATCACGCAGGCTACATTTCCCTGAGAGGAAATCTTCTGCTGGGACTTCGTAAAGAGTTTGACACCCAGAACTGACGTAGGGTACTGAAGCTGAACCATCGGCTTTAATGCGGATCTGATAAATCATGCCAGGAACATTATCTGCTAGTTTCTGAAAGCGGGCTTCACTGAGCCGTAATTTTTCTAGAGATTGTTCTAACTGTTGAGTATAAATTTGTGCATCTTGATAAAGACGGGCATTTTCTAGAGAAATGGCCGCTTGGGTACAAAGAAAGTTGAGAATGAGGATGCGATCGCTTGTAAACACACTACTAGTAGAACGATTCTTTAAATACAAAATTCCAATTGAGCGTCCTTGATTGAGAATTGGCAAGCACAACAAACTTTTTGGTTGTCGTTGACTTAAATACTCATCAATTACAGGTAAATTGGTTTTGAGGTCGTCAATCATCACAATTTCTTCGGTGTTTTTGACGTACTGTATCAACTTAATTGGTAAGTTGGGGTTGTCCTCTAAAGGTTCGGCACAAAGTTCTGTGCTTTCGGGTGTAGCAATGGCTCTTACCAACCATTTTCCTTGAGTATTAGGTAGGATTAAGGCACAACGCTCGCCCCCAGAATGTTGCAGAATAATCTGTGCTAATCTGTGCAATAGTTCATCCAGTTGAATCGTGCCGGAAATGGCTTGGGAGGCTTTGAGGATAGCAGCAAAATCAAAGCTACTAATATCAGTGCTAGAAGAACGACCCAAATGAGTGGAATTATGAACCGACATCGGGCGACTAACGCTGCTCGATATTGTTTCCAGGATATGCAGTGATTGCACTCTCTGCTGGAGAATAACGCCTAGTAAATCGGGATAGCGGTTTTCCAAATCTTCGGTTTTGGCTTTTGCGCCCCAACGAGCGTAACAGTAGTATGCCTCCTGCATATAGGCTGCTGCCACCTTCTGTTTGCCCCAACTTAGATAAAATTTAGCAGCCAGTTCATTGCTGAGTGCTTCATCTTGTACATAACCATGTGTTTTGGCTTGGGCAATAGCTAAATCATAATGTTCCATCGCCTCAGTAAATTGACCAAGCACTCGATAGCGTTCTGCTGCTACAAGTGAACAGCGATGTTGATGATTGAATGGGGCATGAATAGCCCAAATTTGTAGTTTTTCTTGATGGGCATTGATTCGCTCTAAAATGGCTGATTGTTCTTGGGCATTAACATCGGTGTAACGTGCTAGATGAATTAAAGCATCATAAAAAACTCGGACAACTGCGACGAAATAGCCAGTTACAGCATTACTATACTGTTCTGCTAAGGCTACTTGTTGTGAAGCTACTTCGTATTCTCCGAACAAATAAGAGAGAACAGCTTGATGGAAATGAAGATAGAATAACCCCGTGCGATTACTGGCAGCTTGGAAGGTGGGTAAGATTTGGGCGGCATTAAAGACTTTGCCCTGTAAACAATAGGGAACTTCCGCTTGTCCTAATAAATTGAGAATCGCTTGCTGGTAGCATTCATAATATTTTATAGTTGCTTCTTGTTTGACCTGGCTGATGACTTGCCAATGAGTCTCAATTTCCTCTGCCAAATCATTTAATTCTCGACCACTCCAATAGCTACACTGACTATATGACACTAAGTTCAACGCGACGCATACCCAATCTCCGGTTTCTAAGCCGCTTTGATAAGCTTCTAGTAAAGATGGGATACTATGATGTAAAGGTTCCTTCCAGTGCCGAATAAAGCTGTTGACAATAAAGTAAGCTCTGCTTTTAAAAGCGTTAATCTGCTGTTGTTCTAGTAACTTTAATGAAAGTTGTCCAAACTCATACCCAGCATCAATGTCTCCAATAAAACCACAAAGAGTCACTCCATAGTCTGCATAGGAAAAAATGGCAATAGATGAATTGCCAAACTGGATAGCCATCTCCACTTGCTTGGATGTGAGTAGTGGTAACAGTGTCGGTTTAGCAATGTATGCAGAGGAAACCAGTGTAGTCATTATTTGCATGGCTGCAAGTTGATGCGGATCGTTCATCACAGGCAAATCCAGCAAACTTAGGGGTGCGCGTCCCATCCATAGTTGCCTTGTCTGTTGGACTGCTGCGTTAATATCTGCCATCATTGGCTGTTCGGGAAATTCCACACCGAGTAATTTCAACACTTGCAACCCAGTCTCAATCACTTTGGCAAATTGACCTTGAGACCGAAATGCCGTCATTCGGGTTTCATAGACTTTAATAGTATCAAGTAAAGAACCAGCAGATTGCAATACAACATCACCCCATCCTGCCAGCTTGTCAAAGTCTCTACTGAGGCAGGCAGCTTCTAAACGCTCATTATGCAGATTCAGGGTTAATCTGTAATGTTCTGCCCAGGCATTAAAAGGCAGTAAGTCAATACCTTGGGTACAATATTTGACAGCAGCATTATAAGCGATCGCTACTTTGGCTTTGCGCCCAGCTAACAAATTCAGTTGTGCTAACTCCAGTTTTTTGTCAAGCTGAGTTATCAAATCAATGCCTATATTCAAGTGATTGACAATTTCAAAGATGTTGTCTAGTTGAGTTGCAGGCGTATTAGCGTACAATAATTGACCGATCGCCAAATGAGTAGCTTGTTTTTGGTCTTCGGGAATTAAACAATAAGCAGCTTGTTGGACGCGATCGTGCAGAAAGCGATAAGCAACTTTTTCGATATTGTTAGTATTAGCTTCTTGCTCATGGCTGAGATAAAACTTATAAACTTGACTTTGCGGTAAAATCAATCCTTCCTGTAAAGCCTTCCACAAAGTATCTGCCACTTTCTGTGGCGATTGTTGTGAAACAATTGCCAAAGTAGTTAAATCAAAAGAATTACCAATACAAGCAGCTAACTTCAGGATATTTTGCGTTTGCTGGGGCAATTTCTGTAACTGAGTAGCCATAAATTCCACCACATCATCAGTCACAGATAGCGCATTGACTTGAGCAAAATCGCATTCCCAGTAACCTTGCTCGTGATTAAATTTAATTTGTTTATCTTCGTATAAAGCTTTGAGAAACTGCGTGATAAAAAAGGGATTACCTTTAGTTTTACGATTGATTAATTCTGTTAGGGGACGTGATATCTGTATCGTACAATGTAAAGTATCAGAAACTAACTGATTGGTATCACTCAAGGAAAGGGGGGCAAGAGTAATAGTATTAATAGTCTTACCAGTTTTCTTGAGTTCCTCTATCTTCAACATAAATGGATGTACGGCTGAGACTTCATTATCTCGATAAGCACCTAACAAAAGCAGATATTTTTGATTCTCCGTCAGCAGTTTAATTAACTGTAGAGAAGCCAAATCTGCCCACTGTAAATCATCCAGAAACATCACCAATGGATGTTCCCTTGTGGTGAAGACAGCAATAAACTTTTGAAAGAGTAAATTAAACCGATTTTGTATCGCCGTTCCTGATAGTTCTGGTGCAGGCAGTTGTTTACCAATTACCTGTTCTAATTCTGGAATTACTTCAATTAAAACTTCCCCATTGTCTCCAATAACTTGAAGAATTTGATTGCGCCATTGTACCAATTGTGCGTCTGATTCTGACAACAATTGCGCCATTAAGTCGCGTAAAGCTTGCACAAAGGCGGATAAGGGAATATTACGATTGAATTGGTCAAACTTACCTTTGATGAAATAACCCTGCTGACGGGTAATTGGTTTGTGGACTTCATTCACGACAGCAGTTTTCCCAATCCCCGAAAATCCTGCTACTAGCATGATTTCTGATGTGCCGTGAGTCACACGCTCAAATGCTTGTAATAAGCTAGCTACTTCTGCTTCTCTGCCATATAACTTTTCCGGGATGAGGAAGCGATCGCAGACATCCCACTGACCGATTTCAAAATCTCTAATTTCTCCTGTATCTTGGATTTGGGCTAAACAAAGTTCTAAATCATGCTTTAATCCCAAGGCACTTTGATATCTATCTTCGGCGTTTTTCGCCATTAACTTCATGACAATATTACATAAGACTTTTGGTATTTCTTTACTTCTGCCTTCTAACTGCGATGGTATTTTTGCCAGATGACAATGCACCAATTCCATCGGGTCGTCACAATTAAATGGTAACTTTCCTGTGAATATTTCATACAATGTTACACCCAGAGAATAATAATCGCTGCGGTAGTCGATGCCACGGTTCATTCTGCCTGTTTGTTCTGGGGAGATATAGCTGAGAGTTCCTTCTAAAATATTTGGACTTTTAATTTTTTGGGTTTCTTTAGGTAGTAATGAAGCAATACTAAAATCAATCAGTTGAATTTGTTTTGTTTGGGGATGAATTAGAATATTTGCTGGTTTAATATCTTTATGAATAATGCGACTTTCGTGTAAATCGTGGATAATGCGGACTAGTTGAATAGCAATATTTAAAATTTCTACTAAGGATAAACTTGAGTTTTTAATATATTCTCTCAAAGAAATTTCTCCGATATCTGCCATCACCAAAATATAGCTATTGCCATAGGTTTCTAGCGATAAGGGATGAATAATTCCAGCAATGTTGAGATTTTTACTGATTGTATACTGATGACGAAATTGTAGTAATTCGTTAAAACTGGGATACTCTAAGGCTAAAAGTTTAATAACGACTGGAAGTTGGTCTGATTGGCGGATAGCTCGATACACGTTGGTTCTAGAGCCAGCATACAGTTGAGAGTTAATTTGATATCCTGGAATGATGGGGATAGAGTTCATAGTCGCCATCTATACATACCTTATGACAGAGTTTTGTTTTCCTTGCTGACATTAGTATTCCCATCAACTTTATGTTGTATAACGCTATCGAGAGGAATTGATGGTTGTTTTAGAAAAAACCAATGCTTTTTGGTCAGAAGCAAGTCATAGCCGCAATGAATTACAGCGAATTACAATCAAACGTGCCACAACTAAAAGCAATACTGGGCTTTGTTTTAGGATTTATTTTTGTGGCGGGTTTGATGGAAAACTGCTGTAACTCAAATTATTCAGGGAAGTGGGGAGTGAAAAAGGAGTATGATTCTCCCTATCAGTAATTCATGCGCTCGACGACAGTGGGCGTTTGTTTGCACCGAGAGCAAAGACGCAAAACAGACCCTCATAACAATTTGCTGCTTTTCCCAATTCGCAATGTCAGAAATTTATACCAAGTTGAAGTCAAAGATAGTAACTTCGCTACAGCAGTAGGCTTACATTGTAAATTTTCGTATGTTGTTTAATTGTTAGTCCTTTTCCCCCTTTCGTGACAAGAGAAAGTAATGGTAAAGTAAATTTCCTTTTCAAAATAAGACTTCAGGGTGATTTATGAATAAAGGCGAATTAGTAGATGCTGTCGCAGCAAAGACCAACATCACAAAAAAGCAAGCCGATGAAGTCATCAGTGCTTTTTTGTCAGTTATTACCGAAGCTGTAGCTAATGGCGATAAGGTAACGCTCATAGGGTTTGGCTCATTCGAGCGACGCGATCGCTCAGAGCGCGAAGGGCGTAATCCAAAAACCAATGAACCAATGACTATCCCAGCGACCAAAGTTCCTGCGTTTTCTGCTGGGAAACAGTTTAAAGAAAAAGTAGCGCCATAGATGAATTGCTTTACCCTAGCAATCCAATGACTGCAAAGCTATAGCTTTTGCCCTACAGCCCTTCGGGCATCCTACGGCAAGCGTTGGCGCAGAAATTTATGATTGGATAGCTGAATACGAACACCGAATCAATGATGAGGCTTGCTACTGCTCTGTTCTGAAGCTGACTCTGTGGCAGCAACCGAAAGTATCCTAATCGACCTTGTATTAATAGCTGCTTAGAGTAAGTCAGTAGTCTTTGCCTCAAGTGTGGGGATTTTACTTTGTGGGTGCGAAGTTAGTTTATACGATGGCGTACCTGCCTGCTGATGAGTGGCGATCGCCACTCATCAGCATTTACAAGTATTCAGGTAGTGTCCATAAGAGAGGAAACATCAGCGAAATACCAGTATTAAAAGTAATGGATTATACATTATATAATAAAGGTATTATTTTTACATTATTTGTGAGGAGCTGAAAAAGGTTGTATGAAACTAGTTAAAAAATTTTTAGCAATATGTTTTCTATTATTTGGTATTCCATTTTCTGCTGTGATGATTATAGAAATTCTCAATCCCAAAACTCCCGCTCAAGAAAAAGAAAATGATGTAGCTGCTTTAACTATTCTTACTATTCCGTCAACCATTCTAGGAGGCTGGTTGAGTTGGTCTTTAGTACAGCAGAATCGAAAGGAAAAAGCATTACTTCTGGAATCAGAACAAAAGCGTCTTCAGTTAGTGTTCTTAGAATTAATTGAGCAAAATGCTGGCAGAATAACGGTATTGCAACTGGCGAAAAATGCGGAAATATCAACCCAGTTAGCTAAACAATATTTAGATGAGAAAGCCAAGGATCTTAATGCTGATTTTGAAGTAAATGAAGAGGGAAATGTTTTGTATCATTTCTCTTGATACCCTTTTAGGAACTTAATCATAAATAAAATTACTTCTCAAAAGCGAAATTATGATTAAAATTGTCTGCAAGAATGTGATTTGGGGATTTTTGGCTGTACTAATTGCCATACTTGTTTCAGGTACAATCCAGACTTGGGCAGCAAACCCCAATTTAGATGGCGACTCACACCCCACACGATTCAAGCTGAATGAATGTATTGCAGATGTGAAAGAAGTCACAGCTTGGAACGATAAAGAAACATTGGACGCAGCTCGTAATATTTGTGAGATTCGCCAGTCACACGCCAAACAAAAGGCGCGGTTTTTAGCATCTTTGAAGAAACTACAAGAGCAATATCAAAATTATACAAATCATGGATTTGATAAACAGTTACCCACAGCTATTGCAGATTCATGGACAATTGTCAAAAGTTGCATTGATTTCAAAGAGGGATTTACCTCCCCCCACAATGTAGCTGTATTGTCAGTACCAGAGGATGTTCGTAGCAGTTGTTACTCGTTAGGTGCTTCTTTGGTAGAATCCGCCCTGTTTAATCAAACGCAGTGAGTAGACGAACGCAAGCCACACTCTGAATTTTGACAATCCTAATGCACCCGTGCTGTGTAGTCGAGGTCAAACTCATATCTGCGTAAAACAACTAGAGTTTGAGAGAAAATGATTTACAAAACAACCATCGAAAAGTAAAGACTATGCCAGACTTCAGTAGTGAACCGATACCTGAATTAAAAAATCCGAAAGATTTCTTTCATTCTGGTGACTTGACCTTGAAAATTGAGGGAGAAATAGTACCTGTAGTAGATGTCCATCTGGGACAACAGCAATCGATTTACTTTGAGCATCATATTTTACTGTGGAAACATCCGAATGTTCGCCTCGGTATCAAAGGTTTAAAAGGGGCAGCCAAGCGTTTCTTTGCCGGACTGCAAATTTTTATCAGTGAAGCACATGGGCCAGGGAATATTGCTTTCTCTCGTGAGGCTCCAGGACAGATTGTGGTGCTGCAATTAGAGCGTGGACAGACAGTGGACGTGCGCGAACATCAGTTTTTATTAGCTACGAGTAATATTGAGTACAGTTTCTTTTTTCAGCGAGGGCTGGCAAACCTCTTTTTCAGTCGTAGTGGTGGTTTATTTATTGACCGCTTCATTGGTCAACAACAGGGAGGGCTGCTTTTAATCCACGGTTACGGTAATGTCTTTGAAAAGTACCTTGCCCCTGGGGAAGTACTCGATGTTGAGCCAGGATCATGGTTGTGGAAAGACTCATCAGTGAAGATGGAGACAGTAACGGCGCTGCAATCTAGTGGCGGCATCTTCGGAGCCATTGGAGTAATGCTTGGCGGTATTTCATTCACTCTCAACCGTTTTATTGGCCCTGGTCGTTTGGGGTTACAGTCTATGACTTACCACCCACCAGCACCAGAGGGCGCTACTCAAATCGGTGGCAGCAGTAATTTAAGTTGAGGATTGTGTGAGTAAAGTAAACAGCGATGCCTATGGCAGGCTACACCTACGCACTGGTGAATTTTTGGCATAATATTCAGTTTAATACCCTGCTTTTACGAATATATTTAACTAGCAGAAGTTTTCAAGGAGGTAAACAAAATAAATGGATAAGATAGGATTTGTAGTTGCAGCAGTTGTTACCATGTCACCTTTGACTTTAGCTGTAGCAAAAAACGTGCAAGCTGTAAACGAGCAAGCAAAACCAACTCACAGTAATCAACCAGAACAGTCTGTGCAAAGAACTTTTACAAGGGTGATAAATGCTGTTGAACAAAACAACTACACTCAGTTTATTTCTCTTGGAAATGCTGCTTTCAAAGAAGGCATTACAAAGCAAACATTTACACAAGTTAGTGGACAGTTAGCTCCTCGCATTAAAAAAGGGTATTCGGCAGTTTTCTTGGGAAATCTGAACCAGCAAGGGTATCAAGTTTATTTATGGAAACTGACATTTTTTGATGGCGGTGATGATGTCTTAGCTAGACTTAGCCTCAAAGATGGGAAAATAGGTGGATTTTGGCTCAATTAGGCGATCGCCCCCTGAACTAACTTTGTTGGAACGATCGCTCTCACCCCCCAGCCCATAGCTCAAGCCAAGCATCAGAATATACCGCCCTTTTTCAAAGAAGAAAGTTCTTTGGGGGATGGGGGGAATAACTGTTAACTATTAGACTTGTCCACAAAAGATAAAAAGCTTACTGTGAAAGCGTTATACGAACTATAAGTGGGATGAAATACCTTCTTATTTGAATTCCTTATCAAATATAGGACTTACGCATTGTTCCAAATTTTCTGCAACTTGGAGTTTTTGTAACCGTACAGGTTGTATATTTTTTCCTCAAGGTTCATTGTGTAAGTAAGGTTTCAATTTTTCAGCCACTACCTGGACGTGGGGTTCTTTTAAGATGCCAATATGACTGCCATGAACTTCATGAATTTCCATTCCATCGACAAATTTGCTCCAACCTAATTCAGGAGGATCAAAACTAGGGATTAAAGAAAATTCATCCATTGCTTTAAATAGAAGCACTCGGCCTGAATAAGTTTTGGGGGTGTAAGCCTTCAAAACTAAGATGGATGGTTCATCGGTATGGATGTGTGGTAGATACTGAATTCCATATCTTAAGCGATGAAACCTCCTTTTCACCTCATCCTTGGCTTGTCTGAGAAATTTGCGGGGACTCAGCTGTAATAGATTATAAAGGCTCTTGTATAGTGGCAATGATTTGGTAGTATTTTCGATGTAAGTATCAAACAAAGCCAATAACCCTATCTGCTGACCTTGAGCGACGAGCTGTTGAGCCATCTCATAAGCAACTACACCACCGAAGGACAGACCCATCAAAAAGTAAGGGCCCTCCGGCTGAAGCGATCGCATTTCTAGAATGTAGTGAGCTGCTAAGTCTTCTATCTTAGGTAAGGAAAGTGTCCGAGCCGTCAGTTCTCCCATTCCATAGCGCAGGGCATAAATAGGCTGGGATAGTCCTAAATAGCGACTCAAATTTTTGAAGTAAATATTGTGGATGCCAAACAGGGGGGGGCGGGAGCCACCTGGTTGAATTGGCACCAGAGAGTACCAAAGGGATAGTGCTTGTTGGGAACGCAGAATATTAGCTAGCTGCTCAACCGTTGGGGACTCAAAGAGAGTAGTTAAGGGCAGATTTTTTTGGAAGGCTTTCTCGATTTGGGTAAACAAGCGTACAGCTAGCAGTGAGTGTCCCCCAAGCGAGAAGAAATTGTCCCTGACACCGATAGGCTGAATTCCCAGAACTTTTTCCCAAATTTTGATCAGTTGGAATTCTAATTGATCACGGGGAGCCAAATATGTATTTTCTGAATCAAGCCTTGTTGAGTCTGGTACTGGTAAAGCGCGACGGTCGATTTTGCCGTTGGGAGTTAGGGGTAGGGTGTCTAGAAAAACGTAAGCACTAGGCACCATGTAGTCTGGCAGTTTCTCTTTGAGAAAGCAGCGCAGTTCGTCCTTAGTTGGTGTCTGTTCTAAATGGGGAACAATGTAAGCGACAAGACGTTTGTCATTTGGGCCATCTTCTTTTACTACGACAATAGTCTGCTGTACACCGGAATATTGTGCGATCGCGTCTTCAATTTCTCCAAGTTCGATGCGGAAACCACGAATTTTAACTTGATTGTCGAGACGACCAAGGAATTCAATATTACCATCGCTTAGGTAACGGGCTAAGTCTCCAGTTTTGTAAAGGCGATCGCCTTTGGAGTTATTAAAGGGATTGGGAATGAATTTTTCGTCTGTAATTTCGGGACGGTTAAGATAACCTCTAGCCAAGCCGTCGCCGCTAATGTACAACTCACCAGGTACGCCAATGGGAACAGCCTGTAGCTGTGAGTCGAGAATATAAACTTGAGTGTTAGCAATAGGTCGCCCGATGGGGACAGAGTTGCTTAACTTTGCTGTCTGTGGTATTTGGTAGCAGCAGGTAAAGGTTGTATTTTCAGTCGGGCCGTAGCCGTTGATGAGCTGACACTCTCCTAATACTTGACTAAACCTCTGAACGTGAGAGACAGATAAAATATCGCCACCAGCTAGCAATTGACGTAAGGGCTTTAAATACTCTAGCCCCTTGTCTACTACAAGGTGAAAGAGTCCGGCAGTGAGCCACAAGGTTGTGACTTGGTAATGCTGGATGGCTTGCCCTAACTGTTGCAAAGAAGGCGTGTAGGCGGGGAAAATCACCAGCCGCCCCCCGTTTAGCAAGCTGCCCCAAATTTCAAAAGTCGAAGCATCAAAGGAAATTGGAGCTAGTTGCAGAAAGGTTTCTTCTGAGTCTAACTTAGCGTAGTCAATGCCTTTAACTAGCCGCACGACTCCCCGATGAATGGTACAAACCCCTTTGGGCTTTCCAGTCGACCCCGAAGTGTACATGACGTAAGCTAAGTTCTCCGGTGTGGTGTCAAGTGTAGGGTTTGACTCGCTCTGACAGTTAAGGGTTTTCCAGTCAGTATCTAGGCAAACAATATGGGATTTGTTTCCAGGCAGTTTCTCAACTAAAGACTTTTGAGTTAATAGGACTGATACTTGCGTGTCCTCTAAGATGAAGGCAAGGCGTTCTGCTGGATAGCTTGGATCTAGGGGAACGTAAGCTCCACCTGCCTTGAGAATGCCTAGAAGTCCAACGATTAGATTTAGCGATCGCTCAACACAAATCCCTACCAGAACCTCTGGTTTGACTCCCAGTGTTCTCAGGTAATGCCCTAGCTGATTAGCACGGTGATTGAGTTGCTGGTAAGTTAGTTGCTGGTTTTCAAAGATCACAGCAATAGCATCTGGAGTCTTTTCGGCAAGGGATTCAAATAACTGATGGATGCAGGTGTTATTGGGATAGTCAGTTTGACTGTTGTTCCACTCGACTAACAATTGATGTTGTTCGGCTGCTGTTAACAGAGGTAAATCAGAAATATGCTGTTCTGGATTGGCGACAATCCCTGCAAGTAAAGTTTGGAAATGCCCTAGCATTCGAGCGATAGTTGTCGCATCGAATAAGTCTGTGTTGTATTCAATCCCGCCTTTAATCCCCTCGGAAGTGTCTTTCAGTTCAAGAGTCAGATCGAACTTTGCTCCGCCACTATGGACTTCTACAGGGGTAATAGTCAATCCCGGAAAGTCACAGAGTTGGCTTGGGGTATTTTGGAAGGCAAACATTACCTGAAATAGCGGTGAGTGGCTCAGATTTCGTTCTGGGTGTAGTTCTTCTACTAGCTTCTCAAAGGGTAGTTCTTGGTGAGAGTATGCTCCTAGTGTTACTTCTCGAACTTGACTAAGTAACTGCCGAAAACTTGGGTTGCCTGAAAGGTTAGCGCGTATTGCTAGGGTATTGACAAAGAACCCAATCAACCCTTCGGTTTCAACTTGGTTGCGACCAGCAATAGGAGAACCAATGAGAATGTCTTCTTGCCCAGTATAGCGGTGGAGTATTGTCCCAAAAGCCGCCAGCAATGTCATGAATAGAGTGACACCCTCTTGATGTGAGAGTTCTTTTAGGGATGCACTCAGGGTCTGGGGTAACATCAGGGATTGCACTACTCCCTGGTGAGTTTGGACTGGTGGCCGAGGTCGATCTGTTGGTAATTCTAATAAAGTATTAGCACCTGCTAACTGGGTTTTCCAGTAGTTGATTTGGCCCGAGAGTATTTCACCTGATAGCCATTGGTGTTGCCAGACAGCAAAATCGGCATACTGAATAGGCAATGTTGTTAGGGGGGAAGGCTTACCGCTCAAAAAGGCTTCATAAACGGCTGCTAACTGCTGCCAGAGAATGCCTATTGACCAGCCATCTGAGGCGATATGGTGCATAACCAACAAGAGTATATGCTCCTGTTCGTCTATTTGGAGCAAAGTAGCTCGTAACATCAAGTCAGTTTCTAAATTGAAGGGGTGTTGTACCTCTTGATTTAGAAAAAATTGTACTTGATCTTGTGTTACCTTAATTTCCTTAAGTTCTACTGACCGAGGCGTGCCAATTACTTGTAGCGGAACACCATCAACTGATGAGATGAAGTTTGTTCGTAATGCCTCGTGATGGACAACGATCGCATCTAGTGACTGTTGTAATACACCCAAATTTAACTTGCCCGTTAACCGATGTGCATTCGAGACGATATATGTTGAGTTGTTAGGTTCCAACTGTTCTAAAAACCATACTCCCCTCTGGGCAAAGGATAAGGGCGCTGACTCCCGGTTGACGATTTGGACAATAGTCTGGTTTTGTGCGTTCCCGCTTCTGCTGTGGTCGACGCTACGCGAATGGGTTGCCGTAAGCATTGCTTCAGCTAAAGTTGCGATCGTTTGATTCTCAAACAAAAGTTGGAACGGGATTTCTATCTGCAAGGTTTGGCGAATCCGAGAAATTACTTGAGTGGAGAGCAATGAATCACCTCCCAATTCAAAAAAGTTGTCGTGTATACCTACTTGCTCTAGATGCAAAACTGTTGTCCAGATGCTAGCTAAGACCTCTTCTGTAGGATTCTGAGGCGGAACAAAGTTAGTTGACAAACTAAGAGCAGATTTATCTGGTGCTGGTAAAGCGCGACGGTCGATTTTGCCGCTGGGGGTTAGGGGTAGGGTGTCTAGTAAAACGAAAGCACTAGGCAGCATATATTCTGGCAGTTTCTGTTTAAGGAAGTAGCGCAGTTCGTGTGTGCTTGGTGTCTGTTCTGGGTAAGGAATTATGTAGGCGACTAGTCGTTGGTTTTCTGAATGATCAACTCTAGTTGTGACGACAGTTTCTCGTATATTTGGGTGTTGTGCCAATGCGGCTTCAATTTCTCCCAATTCAATGCGGAAACCACGAATTTTTACTTGATTGTCGATGCGTCCTAAGTATTCTATATTGCCATCTGGTAGATAACGAGCCAAATCTCCCGTTTTATAAAGTCGGGGACTTTGGAGATTGGGAAGAATTTCTGCTCCTCTGCTCCCCTCCTCCTCTGCTGGACTGCTGCGACCAAAGGGATTGGGAATGAACCGAGCATCTGTAAGATCCAAGCGATTGAGATAGCCGCGTGCTATACCAATACCACCAATGTAGATTTCGCCAGGCATACCTATCGGAACAAGCTGTAACTGAGAGTCCAATAGATAAATTTGACTGTTGGCAATCGGTCGTCCAATTGGTGGTAAAACTGACCAATCTGTAGGTGAATTGGCGAGGGTAAAGGCAGTCACGACATGAGTTTCTGATGGCCCATAGTGGTTGTGCAGAGTGCAGTTAGGCAATTGGCGAAATAAATGTGCGATCGCCTCTGTAATGCGTAACTGTTCCCCAGCCGTAATCACTTCGTGCAAACTACAGGGGACTATGCCTTCTATCCTGGCCATTTCGGCTAATTGTTGCAAAGCGACATAGGGTAGGAACAAGCGCTCAATCCCTGCCTGGTTCAGAAATTGCAGCAGGTGTATGGGTTCACGACGCAGTGATTCCGAAATTAATACTAATGTCCCGCCTGTAGTCAAGGTGGCAAAGATTTCTTGGAAGGAAACATCAAAGCTAATCGGTGTATATTGCAGTGTTTTGCTGCCTTCTTCCACTGTGGAAGAAAGCGATTGCCAAGCAATTAAGTTGACTAAGGGACGGTGCGGCATCGCTACACCTTTTGGTTTGCCAGTAGAACCGGAGGTGTAGATGACATAAGCTAAATTGTCAGGATGAATATTAATATCCAGGTTATCTTGGGCTTGAGTAGCAATATCTTCCCAGTCTCTATCCAGACAGACAATACTAGCTTGATGTTCGGGAAGCTGCTGTAACAAATGTTGTTGGGTTAATAGCACTGTTACTTGAGAGTCTGTCAGCATTAAGGATAAACGCTGCTCTGGATAGCTTGTATCTAGAGGTACATAAGCTCCACCCGCTTTGAGAATCGCTAATATTGCTACGATCATCTCTAGCGATCGCTCAACACAAATCCCTACCATAACCTCTGGTTTGACTCCCAGTGATCTCAGGTAATGCCCTAGCTGATTAGCACGGTGATTGAGTTGCTGGTAAGTTAGTTGCTGGTTTTCAAAGATCACAGCAATAGCATCTGGAGTCTTTTCAGCAAGCGATTCAAATAACTGATGGATGCAGGTGTTATTGGGATAGTCAGTTTGGCTGTTGTTCCATTCGATTAACAATTGATGCTGTTCGGCTGCTGTTAACAAAGGTAAATCGGAAATATTACGTAAATCCATAATCCTTATAGCTGAATAATCTTCATTAAAATATCAATCTTTCCTCTCAACCTATGCACACATTGCCACTCCTGTTCTGTAATTTGTAGGGTTTGGCTGACGAATTACACCCACTGTCTTTAACACTGAGTCTTGCTTTAAGTTTTCCCTCAACAGGAGCTTTTCTAACGCAAAATCACCAAACTGAATCTTCGCAGCCCCAAAGCGATCGCCTATCAGAGAAAGAGATCGCGCAAATCTTGCGAGTTATACCTTATGTCTCTGACAATCAAAGACTTAGAACAATTACAGTCACAGAATCACGATTGGCAGATGGAGCTAGTAGAGGGAAACATCATCGTTATGGGGCTATGCGATTATGAATCAGACGAAATTGGTTCTCGCCTGTTAACGTTTCTTAATATTTGGGTCATGCCTCGCAAGCTAGGCAGAGTTACAGATTCGAGCGCTGGCTTTATCTTGACCCCAACCAAGATCACCAAAAGTTGCCAAGAACCGGAATTTGGATACAAAATTCTGTTTCTTGGCTTGTTTTTGAGTTACATATTAAGTTACCTTTGTGCATTTCTACTACAATCTGATAACTAATAAATAAGCCAAGTCCAGTTCCTTTACCAACAGGTTTTGTTGTAAAGAACGGATCAAATATTTTGGAAATTATCGATTCAGGAATACCCCGTGCATTGTTTTTAATGCAAATATTAAGCCAAATTTCATCAACAATCTCAGTATCGATCCAAATAGTAGGAACGAAGGGTTGAGATGGAGAATTTTGACTAATTGAGAGATTAGTAATTTCCTCATATAAAGCATAGATTGCATTGTTTAAAATATTCATAAATACTTGATTTAGTTGCGCGGGGTAGCACTTGATCGGAGGAATTAATCCATAGTTTTTAATTATTTGAATTAGCCTATCTCCCGACTCATTTTGAAGGCGGTGACGCAGAAACGTGATTGTGTCATCGATACCTGCGTGAATATCAACAATTTTGATTTCTGCTTCATCCAACCGAGAAAAATTTCGCAGTAACAGCACAATTTCTCTAATCCGTTCGCTGCCAACTTGCATCGACTCCAGCACCTTACCTAAATCTTTTTGAATAAAGTCCAAATCCCAGGTTACTATTGCTTCTTGAATGTGTAGCGAGGGAGCTGGATAGGTTTGCTGGTAAAGTTGCAAGATTTTTAATAAGACTTGTGTATATTCAGAGGCATGAGTGAGATTAGCGTAAATAAAGTTAACTGGATTATTAATTTCGTGAGCAATCCCTGCAACTAATTGCCCCAAACTCGACATCTTTTCAGTTTGCACCAGTTGAGCCTGAGTATATTTGAGTTTCTCAAGGGTAACTTTTAGGTCGTGATTAGCTTGAATTAGCTCAATATTTCGTTGTTCTACCCTAGCTTCCAATTCCTCATTCGTTTGCTTCAGTAATCCTTCTGCGTGTTTGCGTAAGCGAAGCTCGTCGTAGACATCACTAATATTGATCAGTGAGCCAGAGAATTCTGTTTCACTTTGAGGTTGAGCAGACAGTTCCAACCAAACAATTACACCAGTTTGATGGTTAAAGCGGAGTTTTTGACAAACCTCTACTCCGGTTTGTAATTTTTCTAGAGTTTCTGACCACAAGTACTGATCATCCAAGTCAATAAAATTGCCTAAAGAACTACCGATGGCATCTGTTATCTGATAACCAAGGGTATTTGTCCAGGCTCGGTTGAGGAAATTGAGATTACCCAAGCGATCGCACTTAAACACAATTTCGCGTAGACTATTCACCAATTCCCGGTAACGCCGTTCGGATTGGGATAATTTCTCAATCAAACTGTACTGAATCTGTGTATGCAATTCATTACTAAAATCTGACATTATACTGTACTCGTCAAACGCTGAAGTAGCTCGGTATGGTTAATTGTATCGGCGTATAAGGGGAAGACATGAGTGTGGTAGAATTCTTGCTCAAACACCGTGCGAGCAGAAGTGCAATCAGACAAAACAACCACCTGATAACCTTTCTCATGGGCAGAACGACCTGTAGAATCAATACAAACCGAAGTGACTGCACCAGCTAGAACTACATGAGTAATCTCTTTTTCATGAAGAATCATGTCTAAATTAGTATTCATGAAAGCATTAAATCCTCGTTTTCCAGGAACTTCGAGAATTTTGCTGCCAAAGGGTAGCAACTCATCAATCATCTGCGATCCCTTCGTACCAGCTTGAAAAGCCCCAACTTCCTTGATAGTTTTAAGAATACCAACAGGTTCAACCAATTCCTGGTAGTTTGGAGTAAAAAAAATCGGTGTGGCAATTATTAACACTGGAATTTGTAGCAAACATCCTACAAGCTCAACGGTGTTTTCTAATACTTTGGTTGCCCTTGAGGATTCCTCAATGACATTATGTAGAATACCATTGGCTGCAAAGTAGTCATTTTGATAACCAATCAAGATCACAGCAGTACTTTGGGGTTGCATTGTATTTCTAACTATTTAGTATGTACAGACGCTTTATTATTCCCGTTTGAAGTGTGTTTCTAGCGATAACTAACAGGGAAAACATATAGAGGTGTCAATACTTGTCGGTTAAGGGGAAAAGGGGAAAGGGGAAAGAAAAAACCTTTAACCTTTACCCTTTAACCTTTTCCCCAAACCCAATGCTGAGTTAAAAATGCACAAAGCGAGCAGTGTTGATAGAGGTGTGAGCCTGGATATTGTTAGCTAGCGAAATATTGCTTAACATTTACTATAGATTTCGCGTGAGGAGGAGACAGCTGACGCTCCCTTGGGGGTCGTTTTTGATCCCATTTTTTCAGATTTGGTGAGAAATCCGCGCTTATGCAATCCCTAAATATCAGACTGCCAGATGCGATCGCTTAAACAACTATGATTATTGTCGGCTTGCTGAGTGGGAAAATGCAATATGGGATTTTAGGCAAATTTGATGTAAATCATGCGATCGCTATAAGCCAAAATTTTTATAGATACTCATACAGGTATAGTCAAAATGGATATTAAAAATGGCTTCGTCGGCGCTGTTGGCAACACACCCCTGATTCGCTTAAACAGCTTCAGTGAAGAAACAGGGTGTGAAATCCTCGCAAAAGCTGAATTTCTCAATCCTGGCGGTTCTGTGAAAGACCGCGCCGCACTTTACATCATCGAAGATGCAGAAAAAAAAGGTTTACTCAAACCTGGTGGTACTGTTGTAGAAGGAACTGCTGGTAATACTGGCATTGGACTGGCGCATATTTGCAACGCCAAAGGTTACAAATGCCTAATTATTATTCCCGATACCCAATCACAAGAAAAAATAGACGCACTGATTGCATTAGGCGCAGAAGTCCGTCGCGTTCCTGCCGTACCCTACAAAGATCCAAATAACTACGTCAAGCTATCTGGCAGAGTCGCTGCTGAGTTAGAAAATGCTATTTGGGCGAATCAGTTTGATAATCTAGCCAACCGCCACGCCCACTACAAAACCACAGGGCCGGAAATTTGGCAACAGACAGATGGTAAAATAGATGGATGGACAGCTGCAACTGGTACTGGTGGTACTTATGCTGGTGTGGCGTTGTACTTGAAAGAACAAAATCCAGCAGTTAAATGCGTTGTTGCCGATCCACTGGGTAGCGCACTTTATAGCTATGTAAAAACCGGCGAAATCAAGGTAGAAGGAAATTCCATCACCGAAGGCATCGGAAATGGTCGCGTCACAGCCAATATGGAAGGCGCACCTGCTGATGATGCCATCCAAATCGATGACAAAGAAGCTTTACGGGTAGTTTACCAACTCTTAAGGAAAGATGGGCTGTTAATGGGTGGCTCAACAGGTATTAATGTTGGCGCAGCTGTCGCCCTAGCAAAGCAGTTGGGGCCAGGACATACCATTGTCACCATCTTGTGTGATAGTGGTTCCCGGTATCAGTCGCGGATATTCAACCCTGAATGGCTAGCTTCCAAAGGACTTTCAATAGATTAGTTATTGGTCATTAGTCATTGGTCATTGGTCATTAGTCATTAGCAAAGGACAACTGACGAATGACTAATGACTAATGACAAAGGACAAATGACAAAGAACAAATGACAAACATAACTCAACCATCAAACTTTCCGACAATAGACCAACCTTCTTCTAAATGTGTGCGGGTTTGTCAAAATCGCACCTGCAAAAAGCAAGGTGCAGCCAAGGTATTAGCAGCTTTTACAGCTTTGCCGATTCCTGATGTAACAGTAACCGCTAGCAGCTGTTTGGGGCAATGTGGCAATGGGCCAATGGTGCTGGTATTACCCGATATGGTCTGGTATAGCGGTGTTCGACCCGATGAAGTATCTCTACTAATAGAAAATCATTTGCTAGGTGGTCAAAGAGTCAAACAGATGCTCTATTATCGGTTTCATCCCCAGAATTAAACAATTCACAATTCGCAATTACGTTTTGTGATAGCGAGTCTTCGAGCGTCTGGGGATTTAGACCCCAACACAAAACAAGCAACCCATAAGGGATGGGGTTTAAAACCCCTTTTAGTAGGATAAAGCTAAATATTTCAATATCAGGGTCTGTAATCTTGTTGACTGAAGCGAGGCATCCAATGAATATCCAACAGCTGCGTCAATCCTTAAAGCAAAAATGGCTTATTTACTATAAGCAAAATATTACCTGGCTGGTCAGAATGCGAATTTGGGGCACTTACGATGGTTTGCGCCGTCCTTTGTCCGGTTTTATTTTGGCAACACTGTCTGTTTTAGAACCCCAGTTTGATGAAATACTTGCTTTTATGCTGGATCTGAATAACGATCCAGATAAAATAGTCGCCGCTTTAGGTCTTAACTTCAATCCTGATGAAGAGTTAGGTTTAACAAAATCAGACTATTCTATGGCTATAACCCAAGTTGAAAGTGAGCCGCCAAATGAGAAGCATTATGAGGATAAACATTTGTCATCTGCTGTAACTGCCAGCAAGATTGCGCTTCATTCTCTTGCCAAGACTCTAGACTCCAACTTGTCACAGACTGATGCAGTTGTACCATCCTTTACGGCTACTGCTGAGGTAGTTCGCACACGCAAATCTGAGTTAGCTGTTGCATTTGCTACTAAAATCGATCCAGATACTCCGGTTAAAACGCCAAATTCTGGTTTCCTAAGCGAATATCAACCACTACGTAGCTACTTTGCAACTTCTCGTCAGACATCACTCCTTGAACGCCTCCCTTCAGAAATGACCAGTGAGGTTAACAGCAAAGCCAAAACTATGCCATCTGTGGCATTAGCTACCGAGGTTAAAAGCAACGCGCCATCTGTCCGAATCCCTGTAGGCGCATTGCTGGCAATTACTACTGAGATTAATAGTAGTGGTAAACCAGTGCGATCGCTAGCAATTACTACTGAGGTTAAAAGCAATGGCAAGCAAGCGAATATTCAACCACAAAATGTTAAAAGCAAAGTGAATTTACCAACCACTAATGCCCGTAGTTTAGCTTCTTGGGTAGATGAATTTTGTTACGGCACTAGGAATAAAGAAGAAGATATTTTGACTTAAATTAGTTATGGGTAATCATGAGAAACAAAGGGGATTTCTATGACTTCACCCTCAGTTTCTCCCACTTTAACTTTTAAGCCTACGCCACCAGCTTTGGTGCGAATGTAACCTAGTCCAAAGTAACCATCAGCCGTTTCTGTGAAACTGGTAAGTTTGCCGACCTTTTCGTCTCCCACTGCGATCGCACTTCCAACTTCTACAGGGGCACTGAGTCTTATACCCAAGAGGTGTTGTTTTACACCTTTATATGTATTTAACCGAGCAATAGTTTCTTGCCCAATATAGCAACCTTTAGTAAAAGAAATTGTTTGCCACAAACCAACTTCCAGAGGATTGTAATCATCTGTGAGTTCGGCATCTGGGGCGGGGCGGCCTTGTAAGATTCGCAAGGCATCCCAGGCGCGATCGCTCATTTCTACTGCCCCAGCTTCTAACAATTTATTCCACACTGTTGCTTTGTCAGTATAGGGGAAAGTAAAAGTGTATCCGGGAGCCGCTAGCCCACTACCCACAGCAATCCGCACCCCCTCAGCCGGAGCGATCGTGTATACTTGGTGATTACCGTAAGGTTGACCGATGAGTTCGCCAATACCCAATTTTTCTAAAACAGCGTCGCTTCCTGGGCCAATGAGGCTGAAGGTGTTGGTGTATTCTGTGATATCAGATAATTCCACCTTGTCGGCATAGAAAATATATTTATCCAGCCATTCCATGAGATATTGGCGGCGGTTGGGTGAAACTAGCAGGATTACCGCATCTTCTCTAACATAGGCGGTTGCTAAATCAATTGTTCTAGCTGTGGAAGTGACGAAAACCGTATCACAACCTTGTCCTGGCTTGAGTATTTGGAAATTGTTAGTACTTTGGTTGTGTAAGAAATTGAGGCGATCGTCGCCAGATACTTTAATACGTCCCCAGGCGGTGCGATCGCATATTGCAACCCCAACTTTGGCGGCTTGGATTGCTGCTGCGTCTTTATCGTCAATTGTAGATGTTGGCATGGTGATGATAAGTTGCCCTGTTTTAATGTTGTCGCACTGGAAATCTTAACAAATAAGCGTTTCCGGCTTCAATGGCGAAGGGATGAAAGGAATTATGCCGATAGCGATCGCTTAAATTACGAACTCTTAAAGCGAAGTACATTAGGATATCTTGTGCTAACCTATGAACTGTAAACCAGAGGTTGATAATTAGATATACGGTGTTTGACAACAAGCCGCTCTGTATCTACGCATCCTCTAGAAATGTACTTTTTCAGCAACTTACCCACAATTGAAATACCTTGCTCAATTTCCTCTGGCGAGAGACAAAAAGTTAGACGCATCGCCGGATAACCTTGCTTATCGGGGAAAAATGCCGAACCGCACGCCAGGTAAACATTTTCTGCAAAAGCTTCGTTACGAATTGTCCCAATCGGAATATCATCTGGTAACTGTACCCAGAGAAATAATCCTCCCGTGGGAACTGTCCACCGGATCTCTTCAGGGAAATAACGCTCCAAAGCTTGCAGCATTATATTACGACTTTGCAGATTATCTGTGCGAAGTCGGCTGAGGTGACGGCGGTAATGTCCTGAAGCGAGATATTCGCTAACTATTGTTTGCGAAATACTGGATGTGTGCAAGTCATGAAGCAATTTCTGCTCAATAATTGCTTGATAATGCTTACCTGTAACTACCATATAGCCAACTCGTAAACCAGGCATTAAAGTTTTAGAAAAGGTACTTAAATAAGTTACCAAGTTATTTTTATCTAAAGCTTTAATTGGGGCTGGCACAGCATCAAAATTTATTCCTTCATAAGCATTATCTTCTAAAATAGGACACTCATATTTTTCAGCTAATGCTAATAATTGTTGACGATGGTTTTGTGTTGTCGTCAATCCTGTTGGATTGTGAAAAGTACTAATCGTATAAATTAATTTCGGGCGGTGGCTGCGGAGATATTGCTCTAATAAATCTAAATTCATTCCCTCCGCAGTCATGGGAATACCAATAATCTTGGCTCCTAAATTTTCTAAAATAGAAATTGCACCATAATAAGTGGGAGCTTCGACAATCACCCAATCACCAGGTTGTACATAATAATTCATCGCTAATGACAACCCTTGCTGAGAGCCATTAGTAATAATTAAATCTTCTGGAAAAACCTCTAATCCTTGATGTACTAACATCTGAGCAATTTGTCTACACAGAGTTAGTTGTCCTTGAGGCATTTCATGAGGAAAGAAAATATCAGCATCATCTTGTCTTAACGCTCGTCTGGCAATGAGGTTAATATCTTTTGGTGGACGAGGATAACCGTAGCCAAAATTAATTATTCCTGGCTGTGTCTGTGCTTGCACCAGAGGAGTATACATCTCATAAAAAGAACACTTTTCTGGCTTTGTAATTATGACATTTTGGGCTGGAGCGAATTTAGATTCTAGGTTGGTGCTTTTAAGAGAAATGCTGCTGACAAAATATCCTGAACCTTGCCGAGCAGAAACAATCCCATCTGCTTCTAAAACGTTATATGCTTCAATAACCGTGAGTTTATTAACTTGTAAACTGTCTGCCAGAGAGCGGATAGAAGGGAGGCGATCGCCACTTTTGAGTGCGCCAGATTTAATCAGATGACTGATGCGATCGCGGATTTGTAAATAAATCGGTTTAGATGATTGCCGTTCTAATAAAATGTTCATTTGGGCGCACTCGTCAATGACTAAATAATCATCAATACTGGCAATATAAACTATTTCTACCAACTTTACCTAGTACAGTTGAGAGTTTTTTTACTATACCAGTTGTAATGCGCCTTAACTGTACTAGATCAAATTTTCCAAAACTGTACCTTCTCAGTTGAAAAGTATTACGTGAAAGTAAAAGTAATAGTTCACTGTTTATCAGGTGCTTTCACTATGAATAAATTTAATGTTTTGTTAAATTTACAAAAATATTGGCAAAATTTTGTCATCTGGATGGCTAGTGGATCTGACCTCCAAGTGTGGCACGAATCAGACTGGCGTGGTCATATTTCTTCTTGGCACGCCTACGATCCGATGACAGGACGCTCTGCCTGTTTTGGTTCTGAAGAAGAAATGCGAATTTGGATTGATAAGTGTTATTACAGATAAAAAATCCACCTGTTTTAAACGTCTCAAACCCTTACGGAACAATAATTTAGGATTTAGGTATGAGTTATAGAATAACAAACCGCAGAGGCGCAGAGAACACGGAGAAATGAGAGTTTGAGAAATATTTTACGTAAGTCCTATAATTACGAATTATGCAAATCCTCCTCCGCCAGGAGTTTCTATCACAAAAACATCCCCAGGTTTCATCTCTACTGTTGCTGTACTATCTAAATTCTCTTCAATTCCATTGTGACGTTGTATCCAGTTTCGTCCCACAATTCCGGCTTGCCCACCATTTAATCCAAAGGGAGGAATAACTCGATGTCCAGAAAGAATATTAGCTGTCATAGGTTCTAAAAAACGGATGCGGCGGATAACTCCATTACCACCTGAATGTTTTCCTTTACCACCGCTATTAGGACGGAGGCTAAAGCTTTCTAAAAGAACAGGATAGCGGGTTTCTAAAACTTCTGGATCGGTCAAGCGAGAATTAGTCATGTGAGAATGAACACCATCAGTTCCATCAAAATCAATTCCTGCTCCAGAGCCGCCGCAGATAGTTTCATAATATTGATATTGCTCATTACCAAAAGTAAAATTATTCATCGTTCCTTGAGAAGCAGCCATCACACCCAAAGCGCCATACAAAGCATCAACAATTGTTTGAGAAGTTTCTACATTACCTGCTACAACTGCTGCTGGATAGGTTGGATTCAGCATACAGCCGACTGGAATAATAATTTCTAAAGGGTTAAGACACCCGGCATTCAGAGGAATATTATCATCAACCAAAGTCCGAAAGACATACAACACTGCTGCTTGAGTTACAGCTTTCGGAGCATTAAAATTACTATTTAATTGCTCAGAAGTTCCGGTAAAATCAATAGTGGCACTGCGGCTTTCTTGATGAATTGTCACTTTTACTTTAATTGTTGCCTCATTATCCATCTCATAACTAAATGAGCCATCTTTGAGAAGGTTGATAGCCTTTCTGACTGATTCTTCAGCATTAGCTTGCACAAACTTCGTATAAGCTTGAACAGTTTCAATTCCATATTGTGAAACCATTTTATAAAGTTCTTGTCCTCCTCGTTCATTTGCAGCAATTTGTGCCTTAAAATCAGCAATATTTTGGTCGGGGTTACGAGCAGGATAAATATGATTTGAAAGATGCTGTCTTACTGCGTTTTCTCGGAAATTGCCATCTTCAACCAAGAGAAAATTATCAAAAAGAATTCCTTCTTCTTCTACTGTGGTGCTGTGAGGAGGCATTGAACCGGGGGTAATCCCACCGATATCTGCTTGGTGTCCACGAGAAGCAACAAAAAATAGGGGAATGGGGAATGGGGAATAGGGAATAGGGAATGGAGTATTTTCACGATTTTCTATAAAAACAGGGGTAATTGCAGTGACATCAGGAAGGTGGGTTCCGCCGTTATAAGGGTTATTAGATAGATAGACATTTCCTGGTTTTAAGGTGTCGCCTTTATCGTTAATTAAACTGCGGATACTTTCACTCATAGAACCTAAATGTACAGGAATATGGGGGGCATTTGCCACTAACAATCCCGATGAGTCAAAAATAGCACAGGAAAAATCTAGCCTTTCTTTGATATTTACAGATGTTGCTGTGTTTTGTAAAACAATCCCCATTTGTTCGGCGATAAATTGATAGAGATTCTTGAATATTTCTAAACGGATGGGATCGGGTTTAGTTGTTGTGTACATATTTGACTCCTATTTGATTTTTGAACAAAATTAGGTCTTGTAGAGTGTGTTAGAACGGAGTTCGTAACGCACTATAATCATGGGTTTGATGCGTTACGCTGTCGCTAACACATCCTACGTATATTTTCAGAAATCAAACCGGATTCCTATATTTGACTCTTATTATTTGCTAATATTATCTACTAAAGTGATTAAAAGTAGTTAAATGAAAATTCGGACTGCTACACCTGATGACGTATTACTAATTTTTTCTTTTATCCAAAAAAAGTCTGAGTTTGATAGAAATATTGGTGCTTATTCTGGTGTGCTTCAAGTTACTGAGGATAAGATACGTAAAACAATTTTTGGAACAGTACCTTTTTGTTATGTTTTATTTGCAGAAATCTCAGAGTGTGTGGTTGGGTTTGCTTTATATGGATTTAGATACTCATCTTTTATAGGACAACCGAGTATTTGGCTTGATGATTTGTATGTGGACGAAGATATGAGAAGTCAGGGAGCAGGAGCCGCGTTAATGAGTTATTTAGCTCAAGTTGCAAAGGACAATGACTGTACCCATCTTGCTTGGAATGCTGATGTTCACAACAGTCGCGGACTTAGTTTTTATGATAGGCTAGGTGCAAAAGTTACGGAGCAGGAAGGTAATCGCTGTTTTTTAACCTGGACACCGCAAATACTTGCTGTATAAACAGTTTATATACGCTGTAAAATTAAATGATTATATTCAGTTAATCTCGCTTGCCAGTTAGATTCAACTACAATAGTACTAATTTTTTCTACAATAATTGCAGGCCCATTAATACTATCTTCTGGTTGTAAATCTTCCCGTCGATAAACAGGTGTATCATGCCATTTATCAGCAGTAAACATCTTTACTATCTCAACGGCTTCGGGGGCTTCAGCTAGAGAACGTGTACGAGTAATTAAGGGTTCGTCGGGAGTCTCCATTTTCTGAATGACTTCTACTGAGGCTGATTCAACAATTAAAGTTTTCTCTAATTGAATGAAACCATAGCGGGATTTATGTTCATTCTCAAATTCTTGCCGCATCGATACCACATCATCGGCAAAGTTAACGGTTAAAGTAGAGTTAGTTCCTTCATATTTTAAGTTTACTTTTTTGACTATTTCTGTTTGAGAATTAGCTTCATTTATTTCACTTCTAGCTTGAGTTTCTAAATAGTGCATTAACTGGTGTAATTTAGGGATTAATGCTTGAGTTAAAGGCTGTTCTACTCCCCCTTCTCTAATTGCTCTGACATCAGCTAATCCCATCCCATAAGCAGAGAGAACACCAGCATAAGGGTGAAGAAATATTTTTTTCATTCCCAATGTATCGGCAATTAAACAAGCAACTTGTCCGCCTGCGCCGCCAAAACAACAAAGCACATATTGGCTGACATCATAACCCCGTTGCAGACTTATTTTTTTAATTGCGTTCGCCATATTTTCCACTGCGATCGCAATAAATCCAGCCGCTACCTGTTCGGGAGTAGAATGATTGAATGTCGCGGCTTGAATATCTTGGGCTAATTGGGTAAATTGCTGAATAACAGTATCTTTATCTAAAGGTAAATTCCCATCAATTCCAAAAACTGAAGGAAAATATTGTGGGTGAATTTTGCCTAACATCACATTGGCATCAGTAACCGCTAATGGCCCCCCGCGTCGATAACAAGCAGGGCCAGGATTTGAACCAGCAGATTTAGGGCCAACACGATAACTAGAACCATCAAAATAGAGAATTGAACCGCCTCCAGCCGCAATCGTATTAATTGCTAATACGGGAACTCGCATCCGCGCCCCAGCAATTTCTGAATCTAGTTGTCGTTCATACTCTCCTTTAAAGTGGGCGACATCTGTACTTGTCCCTCCCATATCAAAGGTGATAACTAACTCAAAACCTGCTCTTTTACTAGTTTGAACTGCGCCGACAATACCACCAGCCGGGCCACTCAAAATACTATCCTTACCTTGAAATTGTTCGGCTGCAACTAAACCGCCGTCAGATTTCATAAACATTAATTTGACTCCAGGTAACTGACTCGCTATTTGGTTGACATAGCGACGTAGAATAGGAGTTAAATAAGCATCAACTACTGTTGTATCTCCTCGGCTAACTAATTTCATTAACGGACTAACTTGATGAGATACAGATATTTGTGTAAAGCCGATTTCTTGGGCGATGTGGGCAATTTTCTGTTCGTGTTTGGGATAGCGATCGCTGTGCATAAAAACAATAGCACAACTCTGAATACCTGTGTTGTAAACTGCTTGTAAGTCATTTCTGACTTGTTCAATATTTATCGGGATTAATTCATTTCCATGAGCATCATAACGTTCATCAATCTCAATCACCTGCTCATAAAGCATGGTTGGTAAAATGATATGACGCGCAAAGATATTAGGACGGTTTTGGTAGCCAATTCGCAGCGCATCTTTAAATCCTTTGGTGATGAAAAGAACGACACGATCGCCTTTCCTTTCTAATAGTGCATTTGTTGCTACTGTTGTCCCCATTTTTACTATTTCTATCGCTTCAGTAGGAATGGGTTCGTTGCCAGAAATACCCATGATATCCCGAATTCCTTGGATGGCTGCATCTTGATATTGTTCGGGATTTTCTGAAAGTAGCTTGTAAACTATAATACATTGCTGATTAGGCAGAGCCACAATTAAAAAACGCTCAGGATGTCTTGAGAGCCTGTCTATAATTGCTTGATTATTAGTAAGAGCAACAATATCTGTGAATGTACCACCGCGATCGGCAAAAACCTTCAACATTACTCTGTTTCCTGTATAATCATGAAAAATTACGAAATAGCTCTAATATCCGTTCTCAATTAATATTCATCTACAAATTGAGGATGAACCCAGAGAAATTCACGGCGTTTGTTCTGTACCCGCACTAAACCACCAAAACTAGGATCTTTTCCTTTCAGAAGGACGTGTAATTCTCGTAAGATAGAGCCTTGGGCGCGGATTGCATCGCCTTCCAACAAAGAAGATTCACTCTTCTTTCCAGCCAAAGCAATATCGCTTCCTTTCAAGAAAGACTCGGTAGTTTTCTGTCCCAGATCGAGTTGTTCTTCAATGCCTTTGTATGAAGTGTCATCAAGCATCAACTTGGTTGCGGAAGCTGCCACAGGTAAGACTAGGCTGAGAGTTGTCGTCAACAGTTTGAGAAAGGGCGCTGCTTTGGTGAACCACTCGCGGGGAAACTCTAATTCGTAGACTCCTTTCGTCTGATCATCGGGATTTAAGGCTGGAAGTGGTAGACGAGCGTGTTCACACCAGAGGGTAAGTTGAAACTTAGCTCTGACCCATTTGCGGCTATCAAAAAATTTTGGATCTATAGGCTTAAAGCTGAACAGGCGCGGCCCGTCTTTAGCTTCATCGGTGAGCATCTGCATGAGTGTTGCAAACTGCTGATCGACTTGACTTAAAATTATGCGCTGCTCCTGAGTTAATTTCTGAAAGCGTTCTTCATCTCGACGATCTAAGATAACCAAATCTCGGCGAATGACCTTTAACTCTTCTTTCACAATACCTCGGAACTGCTCAATGCCAATTTCTTGAGATGGAGGTTGAGCAGTCGGCGCGTTATTCAGCAATTGATCGATGTTTTGCCATTCACCACACCCGGAAATGGGACATGGGAACTCATGGCGATTTTTCTTTTTGCTTTCAATTAGTTTCTGTACCTCAAACAGTCCGTTTCCAGGTATATTCATACCGCAAGTTTCAATGCAGGGAACCATCACATTACAACGCAATCCTTCCCAGAAATTTTCGACTAGCCATTTAATCTCTTCTGTAAGATACGACAGAAACCTTTCGGGATAAGCTGCCCGTACTGTGATTTTTACATCAGTGCTAACATACTCCAGCAATGCCCGACCGTTGTAGTCGTTGTCAAGCATTAAGCCCCGTTGCCAGTGAATGCTGTTTTCGTAATTAGTCCGCCCCAGTGAGTATTTGTGCAACCGGACAATCAACTGGTAAAACAATCCTTCTGCAACTGCAAACTGTCCCCGACTGTCCACAATACGGCAGATTTGCACCTGTTGTCTATCTCCTGCTTCCGGTTGCTCTCCCCAATTGGGCAATGGCTCCGGGCGTGTATCGGGAACAAGTTGAGCAATGAGGCTGGTATTGCTAGTTTCTGACGGATCGAAAACTACTTTGTAGGATAGATCAAAGCGTTCCATCAGCCGCAGAAAAATTGGATGCAACTTTGAGGGGTAGCCTTCTTCGCCTTCAAACGGTGGATAGCTCCACAACTGGCTGAGATGCTGAAATTCCACCAAACCGTTGCGTTTGCGTGTCATTTCATCATCCAGCACAAAGCTGATCGCCTTTGCCAGCCAGTCGGGTTTGAGGATGACGATATCGCGTAGTGTTGGGTCGTAATGGTAATGGATGAAATGCCCTAATATATGGGAGATGCGAAGAAACAGTTCGGCTTGCTCCTCATCGATTCCCTGTTCAGCGCAGATGGCAATAACATCATCGTAGGGGAGATAGGCTTTGTCACTTGTCTGTAAAGTTTCCCGCACTCGTTGCCACTTTGCTGGAACGGATCGCCCCATTTCAGGAAGAGACGCAGCGATACAAGCAATAGCTTGTTTTAATTCTGTAAGACCAGTGCAATGCGTCGTATCCTGGTTGGGTTTGCTGTCTACATGGAAGAAATCAATTACCGTATCTTTGCCGAATTGATCGAGAATTTCTTGTCTGTCAATGTCCGGTTGTCGCTGTCCGGGGCCGCCGTGGGTTGCAATCACCAACACCTTTGCATCTGGTTCTCGATTTTTGATCAGTGTAATCCACTCTTTGACAAAGCCCTGCTGGGGGCCTTCTCGTGGTTTCCAGATCACCAGATACACGGCTGGCGCACTGAAAAACAACTGGTGCGTTGGTCGATAAACCCGTTGACCGCCAAAATCCCAACCATTGAGTGATATCTCTGTGCCACTATTGGGATCGGTGACGATTACAGATTTAATTTCAATCCCGTGAGTCGTGGGGCGACCATCTATCCATTCATCTCCCCGCAATGCTCCTAGCAGACAACTCTTGCCTACCTCACCCTCGCCAATTAGGATCAGTTTGGCTTCGTTCAGAATTATCTGTGCTTCTGCCTTTGCCCGTAGGTATTGCATGACAGCATCAAGTCCCTGTTCGTATGCCGCAGCAATGTCAGGGTTGAGGGGATTGTCTTTGAGATCGAGTTCGTTTAAGTGAAGACACTTTTCTAAGGATACTGGTAAGTCGATGATTTGATTGTTGTATAACTCAAGTCTTTCTAAATTAGTCAACTCACCAATCCAGTTGGGGATTGACTCCAATTCACAAAAACCAGCAATGAGTTCTGTTAATTTTTTAAGTCTACGGATACAATCTGGAAGTTTTTTAAGTGGAATTCCTCTTCCTCCAGAGTCTCCTAAATCTAGCCACGTGAGATTCTCACAGTCTTTTAGAGAATTTAACGAGTCTGGCAAGTTTATAAACCTGTTCTCTCCAATCGCAAGTTGATTGAGTGAATGCAAATTGCCAATCCAATGAGGAAGAAATTGGAGTTTGTTGTTGAATATATTTAGTCTAAAAAGTTTTGAGAGTTGTCTTAGGCTTTCTGGGATTACCGTCAATTGGTTTCCAGAAAGGTCAAGTTCTTGCAACTGGGTGAGGGATGCGATCGCTTCTGGCAGTTGGGTCAGTTCGTTGTGAGAGAGGTCAAGCTGTTGCAACTGAGTCAGGGATGTGATCGCTTCTGGCAGTTGGGTCAGTTCGTTGTGAGAGAGGTCAAGCTGTTGCAACTGAGTCAGGGATGTGATCGCTTCTGGCAGTTGGGTCAGTT
>NZ_JBALEQ010000148.1:0-17513 GCF_036917775.1 Nostoc sp. | reverse complement strand
ACTCACTTAATTTCCAATTGATGATGTATCAAAAAAATGTCTTAGTTCGAGTGCTGTGAATGGATTTTTTATTGTTTGTGAGAAATCCGGGCTAAGTCATTATAAATTTGGGATTATTTCTCCTGCTTTCACAAAAAGAATTTGGGAGGACTTTAACCACTGGGAATCAAAAGATCCCAAGTGAGTGGTAGTAATTAGGGTTTGAAAGCGGTCTTGAATAGCATCAAGCAATTGATTTTGGCGGGATAAATCTAGTTCGGCAAGAACATCATCAAGTAATAGCAATGGTGGCTCTTTGACGACTTCTTCAATTAATTGTAATTCGGCTAATTTTAAAGCTAGAACCAGGGTTCGTTGTTGACCTTGAGAACCGTATTGACGAGCGGGTGTCTGGTTAATAGTTAATTCTATTTCGTCTCGATGGGGGCCGACAAGAGTAGTGCCTTGGTGCATTTCAGCAACGGCTCGCTGCTGAATTTTTGCTAAAAAAGCTTGCTGCACTTCTTCTGGATGGTTATCCTCTGAAGGAATATTAGGCACATAATTGATTTGCAGAATTTCTGTACTGCCGCTAATACTGGCGTGCCAAGCACTAGCAATAGGAGCTAATCTTTGGATGGCGCGATCGCGTCTTCTAATTACTCTGGTTCCTGTGGTAGCTAACTGTGCATCCCACACTGCTAGTTCTGAGTGTAGAGACGTTGCATCCAAAGTCTCTACATGGCGTTTTAAAAAGGCATTGCGCTGGCGTAATACATGATTATACTGCTGCAAAATGTGAGCATAAACTGGTTCGAGTTGAATTAAGAGTGTATCCAACCAGTTGCGGCGACCTTCCGGGCCGCCGCGTACTAGGTCTAAATCCAGGCTCGAAAACTGCACTGCGTTGAGAACGCCAAGAAAATCCATTTGACGGCGGATAGACTCACCATTGAGAGCAACGCTCCGGCGACCATTGCGCCGCAGGGTTAAAGTCAGTTCACTAACGCCTGTTTGTCGCTCAAGAGTGGCATTAATTTGGGCTATAGCTTCCCCTTCTTGAACCAAATCGCGATCGCGGGTCATGCGGTGCGATCGCAATGTCGCCAGCAACTCCACCGCCTCCAACAAATTCGATTTTCCCTGAGCGTTATTACCTACCAAAATTGTTTTGGCAGCAGTAAATTCAACCTTTTGGTCTTGATAATTGCGAAATTGTCGGAGGTTTAGAGTTTTCAGGTACATAGCGGGAATTGGGGGCAGGGGAGCAGGGGCAGGGGAGCAGGGGAGCAGGGGAGACAAGAAGGAATTATTAAACAAGTCTCTCCCTTGTCTCTCCCATCTTCCTTGTCTCTTCTTTATGCTCAATGCCCAATTTACACAGCCTTCTTGCCCATAATCCGCAAAAATATCTTCTCCCCTTCAATCCACACGAACATTAAGGCACTGAAACCAATACAAACCCCCAATTCTTCTAGAGTTAGGTAGTGAGTACCAAAGAAATCTCGCAGGGGGGGGACGTAAACTAGCATCAACTGCAAAATCGTGGTGACGACAACAGCTGCTAGTACAAATATATTAGAGAAGGGATTCATCTCGATGGTCAATCGGTTGTTAGAACGAATGGCGATCGCATGACCCATTTGGGCGATACACAATGTAGTAAATACCATTGTCTTCCAAGTTTCGGGATCTCCCTGATACCCAGCTGCATGGGTATGTTGATAAGCCCACCACATTAAAGCAATGGTGATAATGGCAAAAATAATCCCAATGCGAATCATGTAAGAACCCAATCCCCTAGCAAAAATACTTTCGCGGGGACTAAAAGGCGGACGTTGCATCACATCCGGTTCTGGAGGTTCCACAGCTAATGCCAAAGCTGGTAAACCGTCTGTCACCAAATTCATCCACAAAATTTGTAAGGGGGTAAGGGGAACGCCTCCCAAACCAATTAAGGGTGCGGCTGCAATTGTCAGAACTTCACCAATGTTACTGCCCAAGATGTATTTAATAAAGCGGCGGATATTGGTATAAACAACTCTACCTTCCTTAGTGGCGCTAACAATGGTGGCGAAGTTGTCATCAAGTAACACCATATCGCTGGCTTCTTTACTGACATCAGTGCCAGTAATGCCCATTGCAATCCCGATATCGGCTTGTTTGAGGGCTGGGGCATCGTTGACACCATCACCCGTCATCGCTACAAATCTGCCCCGGCGTTGCAATGCTTGGACAATTCGCAGTTTGTGTTCTGGAGAAACTCTGGCATAAATGCTCACTAGGTCAACGTTTTGCTCTAATTCCTGGTCACTCATCCGTTGCAATTCTTGACCTGTGAGAACACGATCGCCTTCTTGGGCAATTCCCAAATCGGTAGCGATCGCTCGTGCTGTTAATTGGTGGTCGCCAGTAATCATCACTGGGCGAATTCCTGCTTCTCGGCACTGTTGCACAGCTGCCCTGACTTCTGGGCGTGGTGCATCTAGCATTCCCACTAATCCCAGCCACACTAAATCTATCTCAGATGCTTCATCTGAACCTTCCGGTGGAATTTCTGTGAGGGGTTTGTAGGCAAAACCTAGCACTCGCAAACCTTTACTCGCCATCAGGTCATTTTGTGCCAAAATATTCTGGCGTTGTTCTTCCGTCAAAGTACCCGTGTCATCACCCAAATGAATTTGAGTGCAACGTGCCAAAATTAACTCTGGAGAACCTTTGGTAAACATTAAATAAGGTTCAGATTGGAGAAAACCGGCGATCGCAGGGTCAACGCCTCTCGAAGACGCTTCACCTGTAGCGACTCCCTCCACTTGAGAAATCACGCTCATCCGCTTCCGTTCCGAAGAAAAGGGGAACTCAGCGACGCGAGGTAACTTACTGTTCCACTGGTCTTTTTCGATTCCGGCTTTTCCCGCCAGGGTAACTAATGCGCCCTCTGTCGGATCTCCCAAAATGGCCCATTCACCTTGTTCTTTTTGCAACACTGAATCATTGCAAACCGCACAGGCGACTGATAACGCAGAAATTTCTGGAGACTCCTCTAAGGAAACTTTTTGACCATCTAACTGAAAGTCCCCTGTAGGAGCATAACCTTCGCCGGTGACACGAAAAGTTTTGTCATTGGTATAAACCGATTGCACGACCATTTTATTTTGAGTCAGGGTGCCGGTTTTATCAGAACAGATGGTGGTGACAGAACCTAATGTTTCCACTGCTGGCAGTTTGCGAATCAAGGCATTTTGGCGCACCATTCGCTGGGTTCCCAGTGCCAATGTAACGGTAATTACAGCTGGTAAACCTTCTGGTACCACAGCAACCGCCATACTCAAGGAAACTTCTAAAAGTTCTTGGATGTTTTTAAAACCTCCGTCCTTGATGACACCACCGATAACGACGATCGCAACGAGAATCAAAGAACCCGTAACCAGGACATTACCCAGTTGAGTCATTCGCTGCTGTAACGGCGTAGGTTCACTTTCCACCGCCTGCAACATCGTAGCAATTTTGCCTAATTCTGTTGTCATGCCGGTGTTAGTCACCAGAACCTTACCTCGTCCTTGGACTACTTCGGTTCCTTGATACACGACATTGAGGCGATCGCCTAATGATGTTTCCTCCGGCAATTTTAGTGATGACTGTTTATTCACCGCTTCGGCTTCACCAGTCAATGCCGACTCCCGCACTTGTAAATTAGACTGTTCGATCAAACGTCCATCCGCAGCTATCTGCATTCCAGCTTCCAGCAGCATTACATCCCCTGGAACTAGTTCCTTGGCTGCTATCTCCACCAGTCTGGTGTCGCGGATGACCCGTACTAAGGGAGAAGTCATTTTTTTCAGGGCTGCCAAGGCTTTTTCGGCACGGCTTTCTTGGACATAGCCGAGTATGCCATTGAGAATCACAATTGCTAAAATAGCGATCGTATCTTTAAATGGCACTTCACCAGGCTTTAATCTGCCCTCACGCAAAGCCATCAGGTCTAAAAACCCAGAAATCAGAGCTACGCCAATCAGCATCAACAACATAATGTTCTTGAACTGATCTAGCAGAATTTCCCAAGCACTACGGCCAGCACTTTCTTCAAGTTCGTTGGGGCCGTATTTTTGCAACCTCTGTTGAATTTCTTGGGGTGTTAAGCCACTGTCTGCATTACTATCGAGCAGTTCTAGCGCTTTATCAACTTCTAAACTATGCCAAACGGCGGCACCTTCGGGCAGAGAATTAGCAGACATCGTGTAGGTCACAGCAAATGGTTACAAAATTCGATCATAATTTAGTGATGGCAGGAATTCCATCTCCTTCACATACATTAAGGCGATCGCCTTAATGTATGTGAAGGAGGCGGAAGGAACTTTTCTATTGGGGATTAGACCCCGGATGAATTTAAGTCATTGAAGTCACTGAACTATCCTTAAGTGGGGTCTTAAACCCAAGCTTGCTCCGGTGGCAGCAGTTCAAGAGTAAGAACATTTTTTCTGCTGCTTTTCTTGATAAATATATATGTAATTCTTAACATTTGTAAATCCTCCAATTTTGACATAGTATTATTTCTCACGAAAGAGTTAATCGGAACACATTTTGCCGATAATTGTGAGTAATAGAGCTTTGAAGCTTTGTTACAGAGGATATGACACAATTAATTTTAGGCTGCCATTCCTTTAATTTCATCCCCTAGTCAATAGCCAGGATGTATGGCACGATTGCATTTCTTCATTTTTAATTTTGCGGAAAGTTGAGCCAGTCCCTTGCGTATTTCGCTGCTCAAGTACACTGGAGTGCCATTAGGGTTTCCCAATCTAGCAAACTTTTCCAGCTGAATTTTGAATTTTGAATTACCCAGGCGTGCTAAACCATTCAATAAATATGCTTAATATGAGTTTTGCACTCCCCACTTTGACCGTTAGCCAGATGTTTGGGCAAAAAACAATTCGACCGCTTACTGCTGCTACCCTGTGTGGCATTACTTTCATTAAAGATAGACTCATTGCCATTGACAGTATTAAAGGGCATCTACTGGAGATTGATCCCACCTCTGACAACAGCAAAATTCTCAATCCCCATCAAGTTAAAGAATTTACCGATGTCACTGGTATAGCGGTGTGGGAAGATTCCCTGTGGGTGAGTCGAGAAAATAGTGTTTACTTGTGCAAGCTAAATGCTTTGGGTCTGGAACATTTTGTGACATTGCCTTATCCGGCTGATGGCGTTGCTGTTTGGGAAACAACAGTTTATGTCAGCTGCCAACGGCTGGGCTACATTTTGGTTTATGACCGCGAAACCCGAAAAGAGATTACAAGATTTTATGCCCCTGGAGTTGGGATAGAGAATTTAGCTGTTAACCAAGAAATGCTATGGATTTGCGATCGCACTGAACAATCAGTGTACGCAATGGACAGAGCAACAGGAGAACTTCAATTTAGTGTCCTGACACCGTTTGAATGTCCTACAGGCATAGCAATACATAAAAATGGCGAAACAGGTAAAGAAAGTATTTACGTTGCCTACGCCTCAGAGGAGCCTTATATTCGGGATAACCCCAATGCCGATCCGAGTCATGAGCTAACATTCCGCGATCGCACTTTTATTCACCCTCTGTATTATCATTACCAGCCAGATAAGCGCTACGCTCTCTCTAATGGCTATCTCATTGAAATGTCTTATGCTGAGGAAATTGCACCCTTAGACGAGGTGTATTTACCTGATGTAGAATGGCGCATCGCCCTACCATCGGAAACTGAACGTCAAAAGGTAAAACACGTTGAAGCAATTGGCATACCCTTTACAGAAGAAGTAATAGAAGGGCAACGTGTAGCAGTCTTTAAATTTGATTCTCTTGCTCCAGGTGAACGGCATATATTTGGCTGGAAAGCACTTGTGGAAGTTCGAGGAATTAAGTATCGCATCACACCTAGAGATGTTGAAGATATACCTGAACTATCTCCCGAATTACAAACACGCTACCTAGTAGATGACGACGATTTAGCAATGGATACTACCATTGTTCGCCGTGCCGCCAGAGAAGCAATTGGTTCTGAAACCAATGTGCTGCGGAAAATGCACAGCATCCGCAATTACGTCTATGACGAGTTATCTTATGGTATTAAACCTTACATTGACACGCCAGATATAGTTTTAGAACGGGGCGTTGGTTCCTGTGGCGAATATGTCGGCGTTTTACTTGCCTTATCTCGTTTAAATGGCATCCCCTGCCGTACCGTAGGTAGGTACAAATGTCCTCCCCATAGTGACTTACTAGGAGTACCGCTACAACCGGACTTTAATCATGTTTGGTTGGAGTTCTACGTCCCGAATTTTGGCTGGTTGCCAATGGAATCAAATCCTGATGATATAGGTGAAGGTGGCCCTTATCCGACGCGCTTTTTTATGGGCTTATGCTGGTATCACATTGAAATTGGTAAAGGTATCACCTTTGAAACCGTGACAAGTCAAGGTGAACGGCTAACCAAAGAAGATATCCCCATTGGCGATTTAGCGATAAATCATATCCGGTTCACAATTCTTAAAGAATTACCACCTTTTTGAATTTCTTCGGTTTATTTACCCAAATTATGCTTTTTAATTAGCTCCTGTTTCTCAAGATTATTGAGCCAGTCTTCTAGAGCCTCAGTGATATGATCGCTGAGGTTTTTATTTGCTTTTTAGGCTATGTTGATTTAGTGGTTTTTCCTATTCATCAACCATGAAGACAACATTTTAAATTCAGATTTAGGGTATGAATGATTGCAAATCTCTAAATGACTCCTCTGACAAACAATATATGCAGCAGCAAAACTTCTCACTGGCTTTTCTGCTGCGGATGATCAATGGTATATCTGACCCCATTTTTCTTAAAAATGACCAACATCAGTGGATACTACTTAACGATGCCTTTTGTAATTTCATCGGTTATAGCCGAGAAGAATTAATTGGTAAGTCTGACTATGATGTTTTTTCCAAAGTGGAAGCTGATGTGTTTTGGGAAAAAGATGAACTGGTTTTCACTACAGGGATAACTCATGAAAACGAGGAATTTTTTACAGATTCCGATGGCGCAACACACTGTATCCTGACCAAAAAATATTTGTTTAAGGATGATTTAGATAATCGTTTCTTAGTTGGGATGATTCGTGATTTAACAGAGCAAAAGCAGGTAGAAGCTGCGCTGCGCCGTAGTAATACTGTGCTTAAACAAGCGGAAGCAGACCTACAACAGCAAACACAAGAACTAGAAACAGCATTATCCAAACTCCAAAATACCCAAACTCAGTTAATTCAAAGTGAAAAAATGTCCAGTTTGGGTCAACTAGTTGGAGGTGTGGCACATGAAATCAACAACCCAGTTAGCTTTATTTACGGCAATATTAGTCCAGCTAATGAATACACCAAAAATTTATTTTCACTGTTAGAACTCTACCAAAAACATTATCCCCAACCAGTCAAGGCAATTCAAGAGTTTACAAATCTAATTGAACTAGATTTCTTAAGGTCAGACTTACCTAAATTATTCCAATCGATGATGATGGGAGCAGAGCGGATTCGAGAGATTGTGCTTTCTCTGCGGACTTTCTCGCGCTTAGATGAAGCTGAAATGAAACGGGTTGATATCCATGAGGGAATTGATAGTACGATGATGATCATCCAAAGCCGCCTCAAGGCTACTGACCAGCGCCCGAAAATTGAGGTGATCAAAGAATATGGCAACCTCCCCTTGATTGAATGTTATGCTGGGCAGTTAAACCAAGTATTTATGAATATTTTAGTAAATGCAATTGATGCTTTAGAAGATTCATTGGTTACAGGTCGGTGGTCAACAAAAAAAACACTAAAAACAGATAATCCCCGAATTTATATTCGCACCAAATTACTAACACAAAATCAAGTCACAATCGGCATTGCTGACAACGGACTCGGAATACCAGAAGATGCTAAAAAGCAATTATTTAATCCCTTTTTTACGACCAAGCCCGTTGGAAAAGGTACGGGTATGGGGCTGGCTATTAGTCACCAAATTATCACAGAAACACATGGCGGCTCTTTAGAATGTATTTCGCAACCAGGAGTTGGTGCTGAGTTTATCATTCGCATTCCCCTCATTCAACAACGTCAAATTTCTAACTTCTGATATTAACTCTTAAACTTGGCAGTGGATATGATTGATGCTGCTTAAAATTGGCAAACTCACAGATGGAGTTAAATGGACAAAAGCGACAGTGAGAGCCAGGATTCGGAGGGAAAATTTTACTGAAATTAGTAGTTTCTTCCTGATATTTTTGCAAGTCGTGCTGATGCTTGTGGGCAATATTAGCTAACTCAAATTTTAAGTATTCTAATTCACTATTATTGATGCTAATTAACTCAGATTTTTTACATATTTCCAAATTATAAAATGATGCAACAGCTTCTCGTCCAGGGTAAAGATAACGAGCAGCTAATAAGTAAACTAATGCCTGTCGTCGGTCAAAAGCTGATTTACCAGTTTTAAAATCTAAAATATGTAACGTGCTATCAGACTCAATGAAAACGCAGTCCATAGCCGCATATAAACGAAAGCAATAATCTTCTTGTTCGACTACTATCGGTTTAGGAAAGCCTTCATCACCCGGAGTTAATTGGATAATATCTTTATCTAAAAGCAACGGCGCATCGTGATATTTTTTGAGAATTTGCAGCACGCGTTGCTGGACTTGCTCACTTGAGTTGGCTAATTTAAGTAGCTGTGCAACTCTTTCTACACCATCGGCTTGCTTCAACAGATACCTGTGATGATGAAACTCATAAATGCCTTTTTGGGCGAGTATACCAATGCGCTGGGGTGCGGTGGCTTGCCCTAAAAGCGCTTTGACTTGTGGTTCGTGTTGCCGTGCTTTGATAAACCCCCGTCTCATCTGGCAATGCCAGCGTTCTTGCCCGTTCGCTGGGGCAACTAGAGACCAAAGGTGATAACTGGCAAAAGGTCGATCGGGGGTTGACATTGCTCAGAAACAGTGAGAGAAAATACGGTGGGGAGAAGTTTAAGCTAAGGCTTACTTAGAAAAGAACTTCGGAGGATAGTTGCTGCTACACAAGCTTTGCGGGAAGCTTTTATAGTACAGATAATGTACGGGAGCAAGTGGCAAGAATGTCTAGCAAGATAAAATTTGGCACCGATGGATGGCGAGGGATTATTGCCGATGATTTTACTTTCCCCAACGTGCGAAAAGTAACAAGGGCGATCGCCACTTACTTGCAAACAGCCTACACAAAAGATAGACCAGTACTTATTGCCTACGATACTCGCTTTTTAGCTGACCAGTTTGCCAAAACTGCGGCCCAAGTACTGGCAGACTTGGGTTGGACTGTGAAAATTACTGATCGGGATTGTCCCACACCAGTAATTGCCTACAACGCCCGTCACCTAAATTCCGCAGGGGCGTTAATGTTTACTGCTAGTCATAATCCACCACCTTACTGTGGAATTAAATATATACCCGATTATGCCGGGCCTGCCACTCCAGAGATTACTGATACTATTGTGGCAAATATAGAAAGTGCATCGGATGAGTTACCTGGAAGTAACCCATCAGGTTCAATTTCAATTTTCGATCCGAAACCTGATTACCTGCAATTTATCTACACTCTACTTGATATAGAAAAGATCAAAAGGGCTAATTTAAAGGTAAAGTACGATGCTTTGTATTCTACCTCCCGTGGCTATTTAGATGAAGTTTTGCAGCATAGTGGTGTTCAGCTAGAAAGTTTCCACGATTGGAGGGATGTTTTATTTGGCGGTGGAATGCCAGAACCCAAAGGAGAACAATTAGTTGAGTTAGTGGAAGCTGTAGTCCGTGATCGCGCTGATTTGGGCTTGGCGACGGATGGAGATAGCGATCGCTTTGGTATTGTTGATGAACAAGGAACTGTCCTCACTCCGAATACTGTGCTGTTAGTTCTAGCACGTCATTTAATCAAAAACAAAGGTAAAACCGGCGCGATCGTCCGCACTGTGGCTACAACCCACCTACTGGATAATTTCGCTGCTAAAAATGGGCTGCAAATTTACGAAACAGCAGTTGGTTTTAAATACATCGGCGAAAAAATGCGGGAAACTGCCGTATTAATTGGTGGAGAAGAATCAGGCGGTTTGAGTATTATCGGGCATATTCCCGAAAAAGACGGGGTATTAGCCGATATGCTGGTGGCAGAAGCGATCGCTTATGAAGGTAAACCTTTAAGTCAGATGGTTAAGGAAGCGATCGCTGAAGCTGATGGCCCACTTTACAACAACCGCCTAGACTTGCACCTCACAGAGGCGCACAAAACCGCCGTTATCGACTCCTTTACTAAAAATCCACCTACAGAAGTAGCAGGAATTAAAGTCAAGGAAGTCGGGCGTAAAGACGGTATTAAGCTGTATTTAGAAGAAGGTAGCTGGGTTTTACTGCGTCCCTCCGGTACTGAACCACTGGTACGCGTCTACCTAGAAACCAACACTCCCGAAAAACTCACCCAAATTGCCCAAGAGTTAAAGAGTGTCATTGCTAAATTAGAGGGATAAGAATTAGCAGTTAAAAGTTGTAAATTAATAATTCTTAACTCCTATTAACAGTTATCTCACGCCTAACTTTGCTCAAAGTATGAAAATCGCTCCTTTTTTGACATCTCTAGTTGTAGCGGTTTGGGTAATCGCGATCGCAATTATTTCAGTTCAAAATGCCACACCTGTATCGTTAAAATTCTTAACATTCCAATCGATTCAGATACCACTGGGTTTAGTGTTAGCTTTTAGTGCTTGTTTGGGGTTAATTGGCATGGCACTGCTGCAACCTCTCTGGGGACTTGCTGGTATTGGGCAGCGTAATTCTCGATTAGAAGACGATGCGGAATTTTTTGTTGATGATGAAGATTTTTGAGGTTTGAATAGCTGTGCAGTATCAAAACATTATTACAATCGAACCAGGAAAACGAGGTGGTAAGCCTTGTATTCGAGGAATGCGAATTACTGTATACGATGCTTTATCTTATCTTGCCTCTGGCAAGACCTACGAGGAAGTGCTTGATGACTTTCCTTATTTGACACAAGAGGATATTTTGGCTTGCCTAAGCTATGCGGCTGATTAATAAAGGCTATGAACGTAACTTATAAAACAGATTTTAATTTGTGGATTGAAGAGACAGCTCAACTATTGCGATCGCAATAGTTGGCATGAAGTTGATGTAGAACATCTAATTGAAGAGGTTGAAGGCTTGGGCAAAAGTGAATGGTGGAGTATTATCTGTGTATTTGCGGGTTTAATTATCATGATCAGTCCATTAGCATAGACAATGTAACATTTCGATTTATTAACAATGAGTGTATGCATCGAAGATATTGAAAATCTTCTTATTCAAGGGGAATGGAGAAAGGCAGATATTGAAACTGAAAAGCTGATTTTCTCATTGTGTAACTCTAGAAAACAGGCATGGTTAACACCAGAAGATATTGATCTGATTCCCCTGGACATTCTGGCTCACTTAGATAGGGTATGGACAATTTATAGTCAAGGTCGCTTTGGCTTTCAGGCTCAGGAGCAAATTCACGCTAGCGTTAGAGCCGAAGTTAGAAATAATAACCTACGAGACAGCATCAAACGATTAATATCTGATGTTTTACGTGGTAGCAATGACTCTTTGAGTGATAAAGAAGTCCTGATGGTACCATACTTTTTCGGTGTGAATGTGGGGTGGATAGAAGGGCATCCTATGGATTCTTTGGGTGCTTACGGAAGAGAAAAGAACTATGAAGAGTTGACTTTTGATTTAAGCGCTCCAGTAGGACATCTACCCTGCAAAATTTGGTGGACGCTCAATCATCAGGCAAAACGCATTTCCATAGAGGCTCTGTTAAAGAAGTACGGTATTCTTGGACTATCAGGATGTCTTGTAAAGTATACCTGTTCACTTAAAATTCATTTTTTTAAGCGTGTCCGAATAGCTTGTCAGCGATTTAGTCAAATTTCATCATAGGTATACTGCATTCTAAAACTTATGTATCTTTAACATCTACACTATATTTTGCGATCGCACCTGTGGGAGGCTAACACCTCAATGCAATGAACAAGCGATGTCTACGACGGGCTACGCATACGCACTCAGCTTGACGCTAAAATATTAGTCGCAATCTTGTAGAGATGATTGGCGATGAAAATTAAAGCAGTTATCTGGCAAGAGGATGGTGTGTGGTGTGCTTCTGTACCTGCCCTACCAGGATGTCACACTTGCGGAAACAGCTACGAACATCTATTAGAAATGCTGCAAGATGCAATTCAAGGTTGGTTGGAAGTTGCTAGTCAACGGGAAAAACTTCACAGAATCTAATCTAAGTTTAGTAACTTTAGGTTAGTTGTAGCTTCAGGTAATCAATGAATTCCAGAATTTCTGTATCAGTGAGTTGTAAGCGCGATCGCTTGCCATATTTTTGCTGCAAATACTCTCTTCCCTGCTCTGGAGTCCAATTTAATTGAGCTAAATATGTGTCAGTTTTAGCTATAAAAACATCACGCGGTTCAGGCGTTTTTATATTGTCACTTGCTTCTGACTGAGATTGATTTTTATCTTGATTAAAATTATGAATATTATTAATTTTTAAACTTACTCTTTGTCCTAAAGCTTGCCAATCTAATTCCTTATGTCCATCCCAACTAACACCTATAGAGCGATAAGTTACTGGATCGTAAATATTACAAAATACTACTTTTTTATCTCCAGGACTAACAGCAATAGTAAGTGGATGACGCAGTTGTTCAAAAGTAAGAATATCTAAAGACAGCAATAAACCTTTACAAAAATAGGTATCACTTCCTGAACGGATAATATAGGGTTTGTCTGCCAAAACATTTAAATCTGTTCTGATAACTTCTCCAAATGTATTTTCGACCTTTTTATTAACTTCTATTCCTGTAATTACCCCAGTCAAGGCTCTTTCATAAATTGGGATGCGTTTTTCATCTTCAGCAAGCATATACCAGCAGTGATCAGATTCTTTGCTGACAAAGACATATTGAGGTTTTGGGACTGCTCCAAATCCTAATTTAACTTCCATATTTTTGATGCAGGTTATGATAAATATATTTATTTAGCAACAAGTCATTACGATTTATACCGTTAAGCTATTAGTTGCTTATAAATATAATTCCCTACGCAGGAAGCTAATTAACATTAAGACAGTAAAAATTCCGAAATTTTGTGAATCTATAACAAAGTTTCTGGATCGAGACCTAGCGCAGTCAATCTTTCAATTAACATTTTTACTTTTTGTTCTGCTTCTACTCGTCGCTGTTCTTCAAAAGCTGCGCGTTCTTCCGCTTCTCTAATGCGTTCTTCTGGTGTGAGCAATTTTTGCCCTTCCTCGTCATACCAGTACAGCCATTCCCGGACTATACCTTGATAAATTCCCCGTTCTCGCCCAATTCCTAAACCAATTTCTGGTAGCCAAACGGGATTTCCTGACATTAAGATATATTCCCCATCAACTAGGTGATACACCTCCAAAGGTGTCTTTTTACGGCGAAGGGGACTATACACAACATAGTACAAAATTCCTAATTCTTTGGCATAGAGTTCTTTCTTGCTGCTATGTTCTTCTCGATAAATTTGAGAAACAACTTCTAGTGCTAAAATTGGCAGCTTTTTTTCTTCCCATAGCACATAACTTAGGCGTAAGTCCTCATCAATTACACGTTTAACTCCTAAGCTGAGAAACCCATCAGGGACAATGGCTGGTTTGTCTGGGTGATAATAAATACCCATATCAACACCAAAAAACCAATCCCAACGATCGCACCAAACTAAAGCCAGTGTCGTTTTCAGCAAGCCGGGAATTAAATTTTGGACTTCATTATCCACAGGGGTATCATTTGAGTCGGGTAGCTCTTCGGAAGATGGCAAACAATGTAGCGGATTGTAGTTTAACATGAGCGGTTTTGCCAAATCTGATTCTAGATAGATTGTAGGTAATCTCTTGATGTGCGATCGCAGCGCCAGAATAAAGAACCATTTTTAGCGATGCCGAATAGCCTGTCGTAGCCATAGCTTCTCTTTATTTTCAGTATTGAAAAGCAATTCAAGTGTAATTTTCTAATTAGGTAATTTTTCGGTACTGACTATGAGAGTGTCTAACCCACAATAGCAAAAAAGGGTGAAATATTGTTCAACTAGAACATTCCAGAAGTCGCAGAGTATTCAATTTCATGGTGAATTTGGTAGCTGGGCTGATTAGCTATACCTACCAAGAGAAAAAAGCTTTTCTCAACCTTGACTCCGAAAATATGGCGTAGCTGGAACTTAGCTGATTTTTAGCCCGATTTTTTTCTGAATCGTACTTAAGTATCAGATATGTCACCACAGAGCCATTCACAAATTTTAATCAAACACTTTTTAGCCGTTTTTTTACCATTATCGGCCTTCCTTGGAAGTGTTGTAGGAACTATTTATTACCAACAGTTACAGACGGAGAAAATTGTATTAAAAACTAATGAATTTGACAAGGTAGATTTACAAACAAAAGTAATTAGTGCAGACTTTCACTCCGTTGTTTCAGATTTGATTGTCATTTCTAAACAAAACGAGCTACAGAAAATTTTAGAAGGAGTAGATGCAGATAAACAGGCACTATCCAGAGAATTCTTATCATTTTCTCAATATAAAAAACTTTACGACCAAATTCGCTTTTTGGATCAATCAGGTAAAGAAGTTGTCAGAGTCAACTTCAAACAAGGTGAACCAGAGATTGTCCCCGAAGAAAAACTGCAAGTGCAAGCCAAGCGCTACTGGTTTAATGACACTTTGCAACTGAATCAAGGAGAAGTGTTTGTCTCTCCCCTTGACCTCAACATTGAACGAGGTCAAGTTCAACAACCCTTGAAGCCAATGATCCGGTTCGGCACACCCGTTTTTGATCGTCGTGGACAGAAACGAGGGATTGTAGTGTTAAATTATTTTGGTGCTAAACTGCTGGATCATTTTAATCAAGCTTCTGCTAACGTACCTAGTCAGGGAATGCTGCTGAATGCTGATGGTTATTGGTTAAAAGGGGCTAAATCTGAGGATGAATGGGGATTTATGTTTCCTAATCGCAAAAACCACACTTTTGGCAAAACTTTTCCTCAAGCATGGCAGCAAATTTCTCAAAAAGAATCGGGACAATTCCAAACTGCTGAGGGAATGTTCACTTTTACTACAGTTTATCCACTTCTTGAAGGACAAAAATCTAGTACAGGAGCAGGACAGGCTTTTGCACCAAGCCAAAATCAAATTGATACCAAATCCTATTATTGGAAGATTGTCTCATGGGTATCGCCAAAGATGTTGATCGCCAAATCAAACCGATTTTTGAGCCAATTGCTACTTCTATATGCTGGGTTAGTAGGACTCATTGGTATTGTTTCTTGGCTACTAGCAAAAGCTAGTGTCAATCGTCAGATGGCCCAGCTAGAGTTAAAGCAGTCTGAAGCCCAGTTACGAAAGCTAGTTGAACGGGAAAAAATTCTTAAAACTCGTTTATCTAGTCAAATTCGCAACTCGTTGGATCTAAATACGATTTTGAGTACAGTCGTAGTTGAAGTTCGGGAACTGCTACAGATTGATCGATGCCAGTTTTTTTGGTGTCATCAAGAAGATGAATCTACTAGTTTTGAACTCAGTCAACAAGCTTGCGCTCCCGACTTGCCAGAACCTTTAGGTTGTTCTCCTATCCAGAATGTGGAAGCACTGAGTGAGGCTATTGTGCAAGGGAATTTGCTTTGCTTTGATGACATTGCGACAGATCCCTGGCTTGATTTCAAAAATCGGAATTTACTAGTGACATTGGGTTTTAAGTCTCTCCTAACAGTTTCGGTTCAAACTCAGTCGGGTCGCTTGGGTGTGATTGTCTGCGAACATAGTAGGGCGTTGCGTTCTTGGAGTGATGAAGAGGTGGAACTGATTCGAGGCGTAGCTGACCAGTTAGCGATCGCCATTGACCAGGTGCAATTGTATAATCAAAGCCGCGCTGCGACTGCTGCTGCAACTACTCAAGCAGAACAACTCAACCAAGTACTACACAATCTCAAACAAACCCAAGCTCAACTAATTCAAACTGAAAAAATGTCGAGTTTAGGTCAATTAGTGGCTGGTGTAGCTCACGAAATCAATAACCCAGTTAACTTTATCTACGGTAATCTGACCCATGTAAATGAATATACGCTGGGGTTATTGGAACTGGTAGAACTCTATCAAAAGTCCAATGCTAATCCAACACATGAAGTACAAGCTCATATAGAAGCGATCGATCTTGACTTTATGGCTGAGGATCTACCTAAAATCCTAACTTCAATGAAAATGGGAGCTAATCGCATTCGTGAAATAGTTCTATCCTTGCGGAATTTTTCTCGACTTGACGAAGCGGATATGAAGCCTGTCAACATTCACGAAGGTATTGATAGCACACTACTGATTTTACAAAATCGCCTCAAACAAACGTCTGGAAATACCGGAATTGAAATAGTAAAAGAATATGGTGATATCCCTTTAGTAGATTGCTATGCTGGACAACTCAATCAGGTATTTATGAATCTCATCAGTAATGCCATTGATGCTCTAGATAATTATAACAGTCAGCGAACTCTTGAAGACATAGAAGCTAACCCCAGCCAAATTGTAATTCGTACTCAGTTACGCAACCCAGATCGCATAACTATACAAATTGCAGATAATGGTGCTGGTATAACCCCAGCAGTTAAGCAACGATTATTTGACCCTTTCTTTACCACAAAACCCGCAGGTAAAGGCACAGGATTAGGATTGGCAATTAGCGCTCAGATTGTCGCAGAAAAACACAATGGAGCTATCTGGTGTATTTCGGAACCAGGACAGGGAGCAGAATTTTGGGTTGAGATTCCGATTTCTCAAAGTAGTACACTAGCTACTACAAGTACTGCTAGTCTATCCAGAGTTTGATGTTACTCTGGACAAATGGAAAATGATATGACTAATTATAGCGATGTCTACGACGGGCTACGCCTACGCACTGATTTTGATAGCCCTTGGAAAGAAATTATAGAAGCTTATTTTCCCCAAGCAGTGCATTTCTTTTTTCCAGAAACTTCTGCATTAATTGATTGGGATCGTCCCTACGAATTTCTAGATAAAGAATTCCAACAAATAGCTCGTGAAGCCGAACAGGGTAAAAGATATGCTGATCAATTAGTCAAAGTTTGGCAAATCCAAGGGGAAGAACTATGGTTATTAGTTCATGTTGAAATTCAGGCACAAAAAGAAGATAACTTTCCTAAGCGGATGTTTACCTACAACTTTCGCATATTTGACCGCTTCGATCGGCCAGCAATAAGCCTTGCAATTCTCTGCGATCCAAACCGTGAATGGCGACCAAGCAATTACAGCTACAATTATCCCAATACTCGCTTAACTTTTGAATTTGGCAGTATTAACTGGAGTTTAGACTAAGCCATGCAAAATGACCCAGCAGGGCTGAGTTAATCAGAGACTTAGCAAAAGTATGAATAATCTTAGGTATTAAA
>NZ_JBALEQ010000147.1:0-6492 GCF_036917775.1 Nostoc sp. | reverse complement strand
GATTCATCGGTTCAAACTGCTGAAATACTTACTATGTATACATTTTATCAGTTTTAAGCTCCGGTTTTTTCTGAGTTTGTGAGAAATCCGGGCCAGGACTACAACCACAATTGTCTGCAATATCATCTTTTTGGAGTTTGATGTATGTTTCTATCGTTCACAACTGGTATTTGATGTGTGTCCACAGGCGTAATGCGATCGCATCTCTCCTGTAGCGTCCATTTATTTACTCAAAAACAACGCCACGATAAATTTCCGTCATTGGCAATTCAATACTAACTGAATCCAAAGAAATAGATAACTCTAAACCGCTAAAATCACTAAGCAACCAACCTTGAGCTTGTTTACTATAGCGTTCCACAAAAGGTTCATCCTGCTCGACTAATAAATATTCGCTAAAATTCTCAATTGAGCGATACATCCGAAATTTACTGAGTCGGTCGTAATCTGCGGTGGAAGGAGATAGAACTTCAATAATCAGTGTCGGATTCAAGACTTCATCTAAACGTAGACGCTCCTGCGGCTTGTCGTAGACATCGCCATTTAGTTGCGGTTCGCCGTCAAAAACCATTCATTACATCTGGATATACTCCGCGTCGATGTTCAGGAATCCACAGTCGTAAATCACTGTTAATTGGCTCGAATTGAGTATCGCGCAGCACTGTACTAAAATAGGTCAGAATGTTCCTACCGATGCGGCTGTGTTTGAGTGTCCCTCCGGCCATAGGTACAATTTCTCCATCTCGATATTCGCTGCGTCCTTCGGCTTTTTCTTCGATCACGCGATATTCATCCAAGCTGTAGCGGCGCGAGATGGTAGAAATCATAGGTCGTAATCGATCGCTAATGGTTGGGAATTAATAAATCTATTATAAAGATATAAAAAGCCTGTTTGCGATCGCTACCCACAAACAGACTTAACTTTTTTATACTTCTAATTAAGCTTGCTCCCAAAGCTGACGTACATAATCAGGTAACGCGCCAGCAATTTCTTGAATCCGCTCTGGAGAAAGTTCGTCTTTGGTGGCAGAAAATACCGCTTTAACTGCCTGTTCTGCCTCGACTGATCCTGGAACTCCGCCTTCATTCGCAACCCTCGTTAGAAATAGCTTGGAATCAATTCCAATGGGAGCCGGGCCTTTTAAAGGTTGACGGATGCGACTTAAAAATCTCACAATCGGATTGGTGTCTTTCCAGAGTTCAGCCACTTCAAACTGGAGTGCTTTTTCATCTGTAGGTATAGCTTCTGTATGCAGTTCTGACTCGACGCGATCGCTTGCTTCTGTGGTCATTAAGTCACGCATGACACGATACACAACTTCGGTAAAGTCTCTTGCGTCATACAAATCCGCAAATCCACTTCCAACCATGACCTTTTCAAGAAAGGAGTGATGTTGATCAGCGATCGCAGTTCGAGTATCTTCAATCTCTGTTGGGTCAACTTCTGGAATGTTTGTCTTAAATGTTTGATCGGTCATTGTTTTGTTGTGGTTCTTATTTTTGAGTCTTTCTGCTTGCTCTATGTAAGGTCGCACAAATCAAAAACCCTTAGTATCATCCATAAGTTTGAGATGCCATTTATTCAAAAGTTAGAAATTCATCTGATTTGCATGAATATAGGTAGCAGGACTACGCCCCAACAAAGGTTCTGGATAACATATATTTAATTTCTGAAAATATCATATCTATTGAGTAGAGCAATACTTTTAGTGTTTTTGCTCGTTGTAAACATCACCCATTGGTATCAAAAAACAGTCAAAATAGATGAGTTAGTATAAAAGCTGCCGAAACAAAGATGCTAGAAACAACAAACATCGAAATTCACACTTCCTATATCAAAGTTCCTAACAATGGCTTAGAAATCGATGCTTACTTAGCTCAACCAGCACAAAATGGAACTTTTGGCGCAGTTATAGTTTTTCCAGAAATTTTTGGAATCAATAGTAATATTCGAGATATCACCGAACTAATCGCTAAACAAGGTTATGTAGCAATAGCCCCGGCGATGTATCAACGTATTGCTCCTGGCTTTGAGGCTGATTTTAGCGCTGAAGATGTTGGGTTTAGTCAAGAAAGCTATCGGTTGGGCTTGGAATACTATCAACAAGTAAAGTATCAAGATATCTTAAGTGATATTCAAGCTGCGATCGCCTACTTAAAAACTTTACCCAACGTCAAAAATGATGCAATCGGTGTCATTGGTTTCTGTTTTGGCGGTCATGTTGCTTACATCGCTGCGACTTTCCCGGATATCAAAGCAACAGCTTCGTTTTACGGTGGCGGAATTACCACGTCTAGTTATGGCGAAGAGACTCCAACCATTAATCGTACCTCGGAAATTCAAGGTACTATTTATGCCTTTTTTGGTACAAGAGATACATTAATTTCCCAGGAAGAAAACGAGCAAATTGAGGCAGAGTTAAAAAAATATCAAATCAATCATCGTGTATTTCGATACGATGCAGGACACGGTTTTTTCGCTGGATTTTTCAAAGACAAGTACCCGTTTATGGAACAACACCCAAGTTACAATCCTGAAGCTGCTCCTGATGCTTGGCAACATGTTCTAGAACTGTTTCAAAATCACTTGTAAAACCGTCTATTGAGAAAGTAAATATTAGGTAGTGGCGTGGCAAGGCTAAAATGTTGCAAAAAAATTGTAGGTTGGGGAGCCACTGCGTTGCGCGGGTTTCCCGCGTTGTAGCAAGTGGCGTTGGAGGCTTTGCCAAAGCCAACATACATCTACGTCTAATGCACTATTTTAAGCTTGCCATGCCACTACAGTTTAAGGTTTACTACAAAACAAAATTACAAGACTGTAATAGCAATTAAAGGTTCGCGCTCGATATGCCAGTAACGCTTCATAATTGCGTCATAATCTACCGCCCCGCGATCGTAGGTTTCAATCACCTGATTTATCTGCATAGGTGCCTTAATAAATATAACTACTGGCTTTAACCGCCTATTCAATGTATAATAATGCGAGTTTATAAAGTTTGAATAACGTAATAGTAACTAGATAACTTGGCAATTTCAAATTAGTGTTAAACCACTTCATTAACGTTTAGCTGGAGAGGAATCTGAATGATAAACTCAGTTCCTTTTCCAGAAGTTGAGAAACACTCTAGTTTGCCGCCATGTTTTTCTGTGATGATTTGGTAGCTGATAGACATACCCATTCCAGTTCCTTTGCCAATAGGTTTGGTAGTAAAAAAAGGATCGAATATTCGTTGCTGAAATTCTTTAGATATACCGATTCCATTATCAGCGATCGCAACTTCTAACCACTTTAAATTAACTACAGACGTGCGAATCTTAATTTGACTAGGATTTTCCTCAATCTCCTGATAGGTACGCTTAATATTATTTTCTTCTAACGCATCAACCGCATTTACTAAAATATTCATAAACACCTGGTTGAGTTGTCCGGCATAGCATTCTACTAGAGGTATAGTGCCGTAGTCTTTAATCACCTCAATTTCAGGTTGTTCTGGTTTAGGTTTGAGGCGGTGCTGCAAAATCATCAAGGTACTGTCGATGCCTTCATGAATATCGACTCTTTTGAATTCTGCTTCATCGATGCGGGAGAAGTTTCGCAACGACAGTACAATTTGGCGAATGCGCTCAGTGCCTACTTTCATAGAAGACAACATTTTTGGTAAGTCTTCCTGCAAAAACTCTAAATCGATGTCTTCAGTAAAGGTTTGAATTTCAGCCGCAGGTTTGGGATCGTGCTGCTGATACAATTGCACAAACGCTAATAAATGCTGAGTATATTCCTCTACATAGACGAGGTTGCCATGAATAAAGTTGACTGGATTATTAATTTCGTGTGCAACTCCAGCAACTAGTTGTCCCAGACTAGACATTTTTTCACTTTGAATAACTTGAGATTGAGTGCGCTGCAATTCCTCTAAGATATTTTTGAGTTCAGTAGTACGTTCTTCTACCCGATCTTCTAGTTTTTCTTTACTTTTCTCTAAAGCGGTAAACGATTCATGTAGTTGCTCTGCCATGTGGTTGAAAGAGTTAGACAGGATATTAAGTTCTTGAATAACGCCTGGTTCTACTGTCTGAGCTAAATTGCCTGATGCCATTGCCTCACTTGCCCAATTTAGGCGCAGAATCGGCCGTACAATCCAATGGGAAGTAAATACGCCCATCACAGAGGCTATAACTAATGCACCAAAACAAAGTGCAATCGTGGTGCGCGTATTAGCATTAATTTGCGCCATAAATGTGTCTTCAGGCACACTCACTACCATCAGCCAATTCAAGCCATACTTGTCACGCCAAGGTACAACATCGACAAAATGCCGTTTTCCTTGTAACTCAATTTGAAAATCTGTGTCTTGGGTGATAGACCTAAACCCAGAGATTTGGAGGTGTTTAGCAATGTTCTGTATGATTGGGTCAGAACTATCGATCGCATTCAATCGCCGGATATCTTGATTGACGAGAACAAAAGGCTTTTCTGTACCAGAACTAGCAATTAATGTGCCATCCCGTTCTAAAAGGAAGACTTTCCCAGACTGGCTAATATTCAAATTGCGTAAAAAATCGCTCAGTTTTAGCAGGTGAATATCAGAGCCAACCATTCCCAGCAAGCGATTTTGGGAATCATAGATAGGACGACTGGCACAAGCGGCAATGTAGGGGCCTGTAGGAAGATTTCCAGTTACAATCTTTGCCCAAATAGGTTTACCTGCGGCAATGGGTTGATTATACCAAGATTCAGTAAGATTATTCCAATTCCACCGAGCATTGATTTGAGTTCGATTACCTTGCTGATCGGTAGCATAAGTGGAAATATTATTGAGACGCTTGGCAGTCCAATCATCAATGGTAATTGTCTTGTCATCATAACGACCGGCTCCTACCCCTTCACGCGTCGTTAGTCCGATACCAATATAAGTCAGGTCATAAGCCTGTATTTGATCCCAAAAATACTTACCCAGGGTTTTGCGATCGCGCACATCTAATATTCCCCTGCGGATGGCATCTGCATTGATCTGATTAAGGGTTTGTGGAATGGCCAGATAAGACTTCAAATGTTCATCCACTACCTCGCTTGTGCGATCTATCAGCTGTTCTGCTAGGTCGTTAACTGCCCTTTGTCCATTTTTAAAGGACAAATAACCCACTAAACTTACTGCTGCAAAAATTTGGATCAGGAAGGGAACAACAAGAACAATCTGTAAGGGGAACGCTTTACCTTTGCGGGGATAGGGAATCTTCATTACTGCAAACTGGAGGTTGTGCTAATTTGATTTGCTTCTATAGTTCCCAATATGTCCACATACTCACCTTTGTTTAGTTTTTTAGTCTAGTTACTGGGTTAAACGCTAGCTTTACCCGAATGGCACTAAGTTAATCGCAAAGCCCTGATATAACAAGATTTTGAGTGTGGGGAGTGGGGGAAGTGTGGGGAGTGTGGGGGGTAAGACTTCTTCCCCATCCTCCCACACCTCCCACACCTCCCACACTATGCCCTGACGAGGTTTCAGCTTTTCTTAGTGCCATTCAGCTTTACCCAGATAGGACATGACACGCTGATTAATTCATCTGGTAGTTCTTTGGGAGTTCTCAAAGGATATACAGGTTCAGTACATTTAGCGTAATTGTGAATGCGATCGCTTAGTAGCACTCCTACGTCTCTTTTTTAAAGTTTCTGTCTACGACAAACTGCTTCTCTACATTCGTGCAGCGTGTCGCAGACAGAAACTTTGCGTAGCTTGCTTCAACCTAAGAGTATGTATCTACGCAATTATTTAGACTAGACCAAATTTTAAGTAACAGCACACATACTAATTTGTTGCTGCTGTCTTTCCATTCTTACTCTCCACACTGGCAACAAATGACGTTTGCTCCCCGCTAGGAGTTAGCGACTCGCCTCGCAATCCCTTACGACGCTGGCTTTTAGGGACTCCTCCCGCCATACCGTATTCCACACTGCTTTTGCCATACCGAGTTCCAACAGCCATTAACATATGTTCTGTCATATCTCCCAACTTGTCTTCTGTTTCCAGCATTTCCCGGTACAATTTATCCAAGCTGGAAAGGGCACTGTTATAGGCATTTTCTTTAGTTCGCATCATTTCGATCAGGTTTGAGAAGGCAGGTAAAGTGAGTCCATTGCCTAAATCTAAACTTGGATCAATTGAGTTTATGCTAGCTGCACGACGCACTGCTCTTTCTAACACTGCGGAAGTTCTTTTTCTCCGAGCCATAATCAACACCTTGTAATACAGTACGGCTAATATTCTTTACCTTAAAGAACTACCGTATTGATCAGCCTGAGAGAATTCCGGCAAATCTGCAATAGCTTTTGTTACATAAGAATAATTACAGCAGATTGCGCGAACTACTTAAATGAGAAAGCAAACTGGGGTTTGAGTAAGTAAAAGCTGCTTTTGCTTGCGGAAAACACCAAAATGAGAAAGCAAACTGGGGTTTGAATAAGTAAAAGCTGCTTTTGCTTGCGGAAAACAC
>NZ_JBALEQ010000146.1:0-40896 GCF_036917775.1 Nostoc sp. | reverse complement strand
TAGCAGCGTCTGCATTATTCACAGCCTTCAAGGAGTTTCAAAAATCTCAGCAAATCAGAGCATTTTTCTCTCACCAGAGACATAAAAGAGCGTTAATCAACGCTTTCACCGTATGCGTTTTTCCATTTCCTGGTGAGCCAATAAATAAAATGCCACGTTTCCAAGGAACACTGTAATTTGCGTAAGTTTCGCGGGAGGCAAAGAAGTTTATCAGGTCATCTTGAATATCTTGTTTAAGAGTTTTATGCAAAACTAGATTCTCAAAAGTTGAGCTTTGAATAGATTGAAAAAGCTCGGGATTTTTATCCCAGTAACCATCTTCAAAAACTAACAGTTCATCACGAATTTCTGAGTTCCACTCACAAACTGCGGCGAAAAACTTTTCAGCTACTTCTGAACTATCTGCCAAAATCCAAGAATAACGAGTTTTACAATAACCTTCATTCCAACTCATTAAGACGACATCAAGTTTATTTCCTTGCCATGAAACTTGAAATCTGGCATTTTCATTATATTTGTAAATCTCGTTATCCATGCCATTCCAACCAGTAAGTGTCTGGTTATGGATATGATTATCATATTTAATTTTGCAAAAATTTGCCTCAGCGTACTTTTCTAAATTGAAAGAACTATCATTACTTTCTACCAATGCTTTTTTAGGATAAATAGCTGCTAGCTCCTGACTAACATGATAGGAGATAGCATTATTAGATAAGCTAAGACCTTGTGTAATTATTTTTTGAATTTTCATGTTTATTTATTTTTCTGGTTAGTTAGAGCTTAGAAAGATATCAAATTAAGCTAATCTAACATTAAGATGGCTGAATTGCGAATTCTGGCTTAGAGAATTATTCTTTCAAATATAAAATTTGATATGTCAGACTCTAAATTTACTACTCCTATAGCTCAATCACTCCATTCAGAATTGTCTGAGCGATCGCCTGTTTCTAACCTGGGGGAGAAGATTCTTGCAATCCGCAACAGTCTACGCCCTGGACAACAACAAATGGCTGACTGGGGATCTGGCCCTTTGGCTATTTCTGCCGTTCCTGGCGCAGGCAAATCTACTGGGATGGCGGCGGCGGCGGCGATCGCGATCGCCCGTCAATATGAACGTTATGCCCAGTCGCGCCCATCCTCGCGTCGTCATTTGGTAGTCGTCACCTTTACTCGTTCTGCTGCTGCCAATATTAAAGCGAAGATTCGCAAATTCTTACGAGATGATTTATCTCTACCCCAGACGGGATTTTTTGTCTATACTCTACATGGTTTAGCGTTAAATATTGCTAGCCGCCATTCGGATTTATCCGGTTTGCAGTTAGAAAATGTCACATTAATTACACCAACTCAAAGTCATCGCTTTATCCGAAGCGCTGTAGAACAATGGATTGCGAATAATCCCGGAATATATTTGCGGTTATTAGAAGGTCATCAATTTGACGGAGAAGAGACAGAAAGGTTGCGTCGTCAATCGGTGCTACGAACAGAAGTCTTACCGGAATTGGCGAATACGGTAATTCATGAAGCAAAAAGTTCGGGGATATCGCCAGAAAAACTGCGGGAGTGGAGTAAACAAACCACAGACGAATATACAATTTTGAGCGTAGCGGCGGGATTGTATGAGCAATATCAAAACTTAATGCGATCGCGTGACTTCATCGATTACGACGATATGATTTTAGCCGCACTGCGCGTTTTAGAAAACGACAGCGCCCGTCGCATTGAGCAAAACCAAGTTTTCGCCGTCTTTGAAGATGAAGCCCAAGATTCTAGCCCCCTACAGACGCAACTGCTAGAAATTTTGGCGAGTAACTGGGAATATCAGCCAGAGAATTCACCACTCCTAACTCCTAACTCAGCACTCAGCACTCAGCACTCAGCACTAAATCTAGTCCGAGTTGGCGACCCCAACCAAGCAATTAACTCTACCTTCACCCCAGCCGATCCAATTTATTTTCGGCAATTTTGCGAAGAGTGCGATCGCATCGAACGATTGGCAACGATGGATCAAGCTGGTCGCAGTACGAGAATTATTCTTGAAGCTGCTAACTTTGCCCTCAAATGGATCAATAATCAATCCTTAGCAAAAACCAATAATGGACAACAGACTCCTGACAACCGACAAGTACCATTTCGCTTGCAGACAATTCGCCCTGTTGAAACAGGCGATCCACAAAAGAACGCTAACCCAGCACCAATAGGACAGGGGTTAGAACTTTATACCCCGCGTGACATTCATCACACCGTTGAATTGTTATCTCAAAGAGTAATTGAGTTATTTGGCGAAGATCCAACACAAAATAGTGCAGCGATTTTAGTGCGAGAAAATCGCCAAGGAAGATGGTTATCAGAGGCTCTAGCATCTGTGTGCAAAGAGCATAATATTACACTTTATGATGTGGGAGAACGCGATCGCCGTTCCCATGTTCCCCAAGAGATTTTAGCATTGCTGCAATTTTGCGATCGCCCCCACTCCCCCGATTACCTCAAAGCTGCACTAGAAGCATTAGTACAGCGCCAGTTAATTCCTACCCAAGACCTCAACGCCCTTGCTAGTCTCCCAGAAGAATTTTTGTATCCTGGCCCCCTAGCAGCACCCCAGCCAGAAACAGTTCAAAAAGCTGCACGCTTGTGCCGCAATTTACTTCGCGCCCGCTTGGAATTGCCCCTGTACCAATTAATTTCCTTTCTCGCCTTGACTTTAAATTACGACCAGGCAGAATTAGCAACTGCTGACAAACTTGCAGAACGGGTAAACCAGCAGATAGCTGGCAATAGTTCAATGGGGGGAATGCTGTCAACTTTAAGTGAAATCGTCAGTTCCGAACGTTTTGAACCAGTGGAAACGGAAGATTCGGAAGAACGTTACACTCGTCGCGGTCAACTGACCATTATTACCATGCACAAAGCCAAAGGGCTAGATTGGGACTATGTATTTCTTCCCTTTCTCCACGAAAACTTGATTCCTGGTAGATTTTGGGTTCCTCCCCAAAGCCAGTTTTTAGGTGATTTTACCTTATCAGAAGTAGCCCGCGCCCAAATTCGGGCTGCTCTCCACGGGGAATCTACCATACCAGATGTTACGCAAGCATGGGAACAAGCAAAGCACTTGAAAATATCTGAAGAGTACCGTTTACTCTACGTTGCGATGACACGGGCCAAGCGTCTGGTATGGATGTCAGCAGCGCAGAAAGCCCCATTTACTTGGAGTAAACCGGAGAATTTACAAGAACAAGCGCCTTGCCCAGTATTTCCAGCATTAAAGCGTCAATTTCCTGAATCGGTGGTGAATTTAGCGGTAATGGCTAAATAAGGGCGGTCAAAATTTTTCAGAAATTGCAGGAATTCACAGTTACTAGCGATCGGATTGTGAATATTTGTAGTAAATAAGCTACCTATAGTGAAAGTTGCCGTTTGAAAATTGGTGTTATAAATTGGTGCTGAGATTTTAATTAGAAATTGATTTACCAATGAAAACCCAACAATTCACAACGACACAAGAAAATAGACCCAGCAAGACAAAAAAACAGTCTTTTCCTGGCATTAGTATTGGTACTCCTAAAGTACCATTCCGCCAATCCAAGAAAACTGTACAACAACATGAGTTACTCAGTGACTGGAATAACGCAAGTTAATTTTGTAACATTATCTCATCCCAACTTACCAGTTGTGAGTCATAAATTAGGAGTGCAGTGGATTCTTTTGGTCTATTGCCATAAGCCAACAATCTGAGTATTCTCCTTCATGTAGTTCATGGGCGGGTAATAGCTTTACTTTGACAAAACCACATTTTTCATAGCAACGGATTGCGCGAGGATTGTCAACATGAGGATCTATGACAATTTTATGAGCTTGTCGCTGTTCAAAAAGATAACTGATAATTGCTGACAAGATTTTTGTACCAATTCCCTTGTTCCAATAGTCGGTTTCGCCGATGAATAAGTCAATTCCGTAGACATAATCAGTTTGATCGAGATGATACAATTGTCTATCGGTTTGGGATAAGTCATTGAGGGCACAATACTGCAAATAACCAATGGGGATATTTTGATAGTAGAACAGACACGGAACAACCGGGTCATCTCCCTTAATCATCGGTTTGTATGTTTCTATAATTCTTTCTAAATCAAAAGGATTATCTCTTCCTTCATAAAATTTCAAAACTTGTGTATCAGTTAACCATTTTGCCATCAACTGATAATCATATATTTCATCTTCCATTAGACGAATAGCAATTTCATGTTGTTCAATTAGCATTTCCTGTGTATATTTTTCTAGCTATACTTTTTAAATCAGCGATGCAATGATATTGATACTCATTGCTAAAATTGTGGTATTAAAAAAGAAGGATAATATGCTATGTAACAGAGTCAAGCGCCTCATATCGCGTGATCTCGTCTCCACATCTGAAACTTGACTAGTCATACCAATTACAAATGAATAATATAAAAACTCCCAATAGTCTGGATAGTCGTTATGAGGAAAATCTAAACCTCCGACGATTTCTTCACTATTATTACGATTAATATATTTGTAATAGCTATGTGCATATTGCACTGCAAACATCGTATGCACTAGTAACCAGGAACCGACAATGGTCATAATTGCAAGTATGACATGTAGAATAAGCAGAATTGTTGATAACCCTTTTTTATCAGTTAGCAAAAACCCGATGGCTAAAACACTAGCACAAGCCGCAGCTATCACCAGCATAAATATAGCTAAATGTCCTTCATATTCATTCTCAGCATAACGGCGAATTTTTTCTGGGGTAGCTTTGATCATCTTCCACCAGGTTACGGTTAAGAAAAAGTCAGCACCAAAGTTCCAAGCGCACAGAATGCGAGTTGCTAAGTGCAGCCAACGTGGAAGTATTACTGAAATTAATACAGCGAGTGCGACAGAAATTATTAGTCTGGGTCGAGGGTCAAAGTTTTTAAACACATTAAGTTTCACAAATATTGCGATCGCAGATGTTATCCAGTTTCATTTAATTTGTAATTTTAATCTCTCTGTAAGTCTCAATTGCATGAAATACAGACCTAACCCCAGCCCTTTTTCTACTAGCGTTGGGGAGTAAGATTCAAAACCTCTCTCCTAAAAGGCTACAGTGTAAACACAAGTAAGATCCAGAAAGCCCTCATGTAGAGACGCAATTTATCGCGTCTGAAAGACTGACACGTTAGAGAGACACGATAAGGGACTTCCAAGAAATAAATTAGCTAAATAAACGAACCACAGAGACACAGAGAACACAGAGGAATGAGGAGAAGAGAGTTTTTTTCGTCAGTTTTTTGGGTATTTTTTTATCTGGAAGTCCCTAAATCGCCGCCCTAAAAGAGAATGTACTCCTCAATTGTTCCTTTACAGACTACTATTTCCAACTTGTGTACACTGTACCTTTTTAAAAGAGAGGTTAAAATGTATTGCTTCCATTCGAGAAGCGCCATAACACTCAACTAATTACGAATTACGAACTCCGAATTAGTTCAGTTTGGCTCTAATCGTCTCTATTCGTTGACGATTGACACCCAAATCGCTTTGACCTAAGCGTGAAGCTGAACGCACTTGGATCACGTTAGTATTCCGGTCTAGATAAAACTCTACATCATCCACAAATCCCAGTAAAGCACTTTTAAATTCTGCATATAAATAATCTTGGCTTTCGCTAATGATTTTAGTTCTTGGTAAGGACTGAATAACCTCTTTAAGATTATTAATCGCTTCTTCTGGGGTAGATGTAAAAGTTAACGGTTCAATTTTGTGGGCTGCATCTGCACTCTGACTGGAAACACAGTTAGGAGAGTTAGGACAAGATGCCAATTTACCGTTGCTAACACCTAAATTATTTGGTCGTTTGCCAGCAAAAACCATAATTACGTCTCCTGGTAAGTGAATAAGTATACTCTCACATATTTACTTGAACCACTGTAATGCTTTGCAGCGATCGCATCTTCTGGCAAATGACAGATTCTCTAAAACATCGGTGATGCGTTCGCTCTATGATCCGGTAAGTATGGTCTAGGCGAACACAGATTATGACGCAAACAATTTCAATCAACGACTCCGAACGCTTGCAACTCACACCGCTAGAAATTCCATCCCGTCTACTGTTAGGGCCTGGCCCCTCCAATGCCCATCCCACAGTTCTCCAGGCAATGAATACCTCACCAGTTGGGCATCTTGACCCAGCTTTTCTTGCCCTCATGGATGAAATTCAATCGTTGCTACGCTACGTATGGCAGACAGAAAACCCACTTACCATTGCAGTCAGTGGTACGGGAACAGCCGCAATGGAAGCAACCATCGCTAATGCTGTTGAACCTGGCGATGTAGTCTTGATTGGTGTAGCTGGTTACTTTGGTAATCGCCTCGTAGATATGGCTGGACGGTATGGTGCTGATGTCCGAACCATTACCAAGCCTTGGGGACAAGTCTTCAAACTTGATGAACTCAAAACTGCCCTAGAAACTCATCGTCCGGCTATTTTAGCTTTAGTCCATGCCGAAACTTCCACCGGTGCAAGGCAACCATTGGAAGGAGTTGCTGATTTGTGCAATGAATTTGGCACTTTGCTGTTGGTGGATACTGTGACAAGTTTAGGTGGCGTTCCGTTATTTTTGGATGCTTGGGGAGTTGACTTAGCTTATAGTTGTAGCCAAAAAGGGTTGGGTTGTCCGCCTGGTGCTTCGCCTTTTACGATGAGTGCGCGTGCATTTGAGAAATTGCAACAGCGCCAAACAAAGGTTGCAAACTGGTATTTGGATATGTTGTTACTTGGTAAGTATTGGGGCGCTGAACGCACCTATCACCACACAGCACCGATTAATTTATATTATGCCTTGCGGGAAGCATTACGTTTGCTGGCAGAAGAGGGGCTAGCAAATTCCTGGCAGCGTCATCAAAAAAACGTAGAGTATCTCTGGGAAGGGTTGGAGAATTTAGGACTGAGTATGCACGTTGAGCAAGAGTATAGACTACCAACCCTTACCACTGTCCGCATTCCAGCAGAAGTAGATGGGAAAGCGATGGCACGGCAATTACTCAATGAACATAATATTGAAATTGGCGGTGGTCTTGGCGAACTAGCGGGTAAAGTTTGGCGCGTCGGATTGATGGGCTTTAATAGTCGTAAGGAAAGTGTTGACCAACTTTTAGCAGCGCTGCGGCAGGTTTTACCTAAGTAGTTTTCAAGTGGAAATAGTGCGTTAAGTTACTGTTAGCGCACTTTATCCAGCACTACAATCATTACCAATTACAAGAAGCAACCAAGTTAGCTACTATCTCAACTAGTTCGTCTGGGTCGACGGGTTTAGATATATGAGTGTCAAACCCACCTTCCAAGGCACGGATACGAGCCTCAGTATCAGCATAAGCTGTTAAAGCTATAGCTGGGACTCGTCCACACTTCTTAGATTTGAGCGCACGAAATTTGCGGATGAAAGTGTAGCCATCTTCTCCTGGCAACCCAATATCAGAAATTAAAACATCAGGCTCCAATTCGGATAATACTTGGCGTGCCGCATCTGCTGATATTACTGGTATAACTTTTGCTCCATCCATTTCCAACACAGTAGTGATGAAAAAGCGAGTATCATTATCATCCTCAACTACCAGAATATCTAAACCAGCAAGAGTTCCAGAAGTTTCCATAAATGAAATTTTATCGTAAATTAAAGGATTTAAATCCACATTTTGAAAATGTCTTTATGGTCTTTCCCGGATGGCTTAAAAAGTCAAATCCCTATTCCTAAAGTAATTCATAATTACGAATTACGAATTATTAACTAACTCTTCACTTGTCTAAAGTTCTTACACTCAGGACTTGGGGTGGTGTCGAATCTGGCGGATAAATCACATCTACCAGTACTATCCGCTTACTGGAAGGTGGAAGTACAAGCTGTACCAATGGTTCTAATACCTGACCAGTTCTGTGCCATAGATGTACGTAGCGTGTCTTTTGTTGACCTTGATCATCGAAGTAACGCAGCCGCACCGTACCACGGAAGAAAGGAAAATCTAGGGATGGTTTCCTAAAACGTACACCACCTTGGGATAATTTATCTTCCTTCAAAGGCGTTTCCAAAGTAACAGTCACGGTTTGATTTTGGTTGGTATTGTTGCTTAAAGGTAAGGTGAGTTTATATTCCACCCCATAATTACCATGTGCTTCATAAGCCGTATCTGGATAACGTACCAGCATTTTGGCCGTTTGGATTTGTTGAGTACCCAATCGACCACTCCGTAATGTATCTAAAACATAAGAAATAGCTTTACCGCGTTGGGGAATAGTCAGATTTGTGCTTTGAGGATTATCCAGCAACTTTGCTTGCCACTGGGAACCTTGTGATACACCAGCTACACGCCCATAAATCAGTGCGCCACTGGTAGCATTTGGAGGAGTCGGGGTTTTATCTCGCGGCCCGGCGAAGTTCCCGTTATCTAGTAAAGCTTGCCATTCTGCAAGAGTCGGTGCGCGTTCTGTATTCTCAGAATTTTTCTTGGCAAACATTGCCAAACTTGCCGCATAAACTTGATCGCTACTACGCAACCGCATAAAGCTAGAACGACCATTCACAGGCTTTTCTAGATTTCGTACAGGAATCGGATGATTTAGCAACATCCGGCTTTGCCCTGGTGGAATTATCAGCTTTGCGGGAAAATCAGCTTGTCGAACACCTCGGAGTACATCACCAACAGCGCGATCGCCTGGCCCTGAATAAGCTTTACCATCGTTATTTTCTACGTAGGGTGGCAAAGTAACAAATGGTGCATCTTGCATCAAGTAACTCGCTGCTTGCAACACATCTACTGTTACAGCTTTTTTACCAGGGTTATGTACAATTACGCCCAGGTATAGCGTTTGTAAATCCTTGGGAGTATGGCTGTAATGGTGGGCAAATAAATCAAAGCGTCCCTGAAAAGGAAAATTGAGGTGCGCTGCTGGAACTTTTTTACCGTTTGTAGGAAAGGTAGAAAGTAAAATACCCTCAGTTTTAACCCATTCTGGGCTATTGCTGTTAAAAACAGGTATTGTATCCAACTTACCTGGTAGAGCCAGAACTTCTCCTGGTTGGACGATTTCTTGAGGTGAAGTTTGAGCGATCGCTGAATTCTTTTTATCTGCTGTGCATCCAAAGGTTTGAGTTATGGCAAGCCCTAATAGAAGTGTGAATACAGGTAGTGGTAATTTAGCTAGCATCAATTTGATCGTAAATCAAGGTGTAGTTATGATTACAATTTACTGTCAGGGGATTTCTGAGATTGCGATCGCAATCTTATTTGAGTTATAAAAATTCTCGTAGACGCGCCAGGCTTTCTCCACCAAGAGTTCAGATAATACCAAAACACTTGTAGAGACGGCGATTTATCGCGTCTAGAAAACTCCAAATTTTTACCAGTAGCGATTCAGAAAATAGCGTTAAGATAGCACGGCAAAACAAAATCCGACTCGTTCGCATTTCAAGAACACGTCGGTAAAATATATGTTGAGTATTCCTCACTAGCTCACTGCGAGAAAAAACCAACAAATAGTAGAGGCAAGAGTATTAGTAGGGACACAATTAATACGAGGGTTGCCGGCTCGATTTTTATCTGGTTCTTTTGTGGATCGCGCATTTGGCTTGCTGTCGAAAAATAAGTATATTAACTCAGCCTAAAGGATGTTTATTCCTTTTTCCAAGCCCAATCAGGTTGAAAAATGTAACTTTTTAGTAACTCTATCGCCCTATCAGCTTATTTCTTCCAAGGTAGTTTAGTTCCCATCTCAGTCAATGCTGAAAATATAAGATAGAGGACGAGTAACCCAGCACCCGCAAAGAAAGCCAGTAAATCGTTATCCATAAATGCTGTTTGCTAAAACTTCGCTAATCATAGCGAAATCTACTAATCTTTAGCATTTTTCTACAGCCCTACAATCTTTGGTCTTGTGGATGCAAACTGTACCAGCCATACCAGTGACGAACTGCTAGCCAAACAGCTGAAAGCAAACCCGCTACGCTAAGGGTGAGGCCGCTAAATGGTACTAATAATCCAAAAATTGGTAATACTGCTCCAGCAATAGTGCAGATAATAGCAGCCAGGGAAGCACTACGACTAGCTCCCAATCCCCATGTCAAAAACAGTAAGATGATGGAAATTAACGTCCAAGCCAACTGAGCATTGATGACACGAGCCAGATAGGTCAAAATCAATAGACAAGCAAAGAAAATACTACCAGCGATCGCAACATTTCTGAAACTCATTGGTAGTGATAAATATAACAACAAGATCCACCACAAAAATATTGCTGGTGCTAGCAATAAAAGACGCGGAATTACCCCCGTATGACGAATTGTTTCGGTGTTGGTAAACACTCCAAAGGGATTTTTTACTGAAACATTCTCGTCAAATTTCCAAGTAAATTGCGTACTACGTCCGTCAGATTTAATATCGTCAGGTTCAATACCACTGGCAAAATTAGCCGGAGCAAAGTTAGCAATTGCTATGAGGCGGAAGTTAGATAGGATTTGTCCCCCTGCACTATAAACCCAGCGAGGCCCGCCTCTAGCCTGATAAGTAACTCGAAAGGTAGTTTCTTCTCCTGGTTGCAGCCGGAAGGGAAAACCATAGTCTTCTGGATTGATTTGTTGCAATCTTGTTCCATCACGCTCGATTTTGTAGCTAGAAAGAAGTGTGTAGCCGTTGGGTGGCGGTGCTTCAAAGAAAAAATTATTAATATCCTTGAGTTTGTTAACTACTTTATAATCGGCAGTATAATCTGCCCGATAAATTGAGCTACGACCTGAAACATCTACGCTTTGGTCAAGCTTGACTTGAATTTGCGAACCAGCCAAGCTCAAGAAGCGGTTAATTTGTCTTGTCTCATTTACCTTGACTATTTTGTTGCCAACTTGAGTGTTATATGAATATGGCTCCTGAATAGAGTAGCGGACTTGGGGGGCAAGTTGTTCGAGCTTTTCACCTGCAACACTTTCAGCCACTTGAGCTACCTTTGCCTGTTCCCAATAGTGGTAGCGATTGCTTAAAGTTGAACAGAGAAAAAATCCCGGTACTAAGAGAACTAATACTAAAGTTAAATGCTGTAATCCGCGCAACAGTTGAGAATAACCAACAGCCCATTCACCGATGAATATAAGCTGTTCTGGCTGGCTGCGACGGAGGGAAAAACTTATCAGTGCGATCGCAACTCCTAAAGCTACGATCAAAAATACTAATAACAGTGAAGCTTTGAGCGCCTGGGTTCCAAATTGAACAAGCTCAATCGGATGCGTCAAATCGGGTAATCCGGGAATACCTTGAGCAGAAGATGACATTGGCTAAATTTTTGCAGAATTTGGAGAACCAGACCGATAAATTTGCTTAAAAGTTTCTGAATAATAGTTTTATTTAATACGCAAATATTTTCAAGAAGTGCTGCTGAATTGCTCAATGGCAACTGAGAACTTACACAAAAAATCTCTCAAAGTCTTATTTATCTGTTTCTCTGTAGCTCTGCGTTAGCCTGTTGCAAGTCTTATTGAGTCTACATCTTTTTGTTAATCATCCCTAAGTCTAATTATCTCAACATCAAAAACCCGGTCATGATGGCCGGGTTTTTGAGTTGAAACATGGGGCTATATTGCCCAAAGGTTAGTTATAGAAGTTCAGTATAAAATCGATGCTCTAATTAGGGATACCGCTTGACTGTTATCGATTTCGGAAAATTAGCTAAAAATTTTTGAGTAGTCTTCCTTTCTCTTCCAAGCAGCAACCGACTGGTAGCGCCAGAGTGTAGGATTGAGGAATATTGATTTTCCGGCTTTTGCTGATGAATAATGGATTTGGTAGCTGGCAAGAATGGTTAACAGTATTCACCTATCTAGGTTTTACAGTCTTTATTATCTGGCGCGTGTTTACCGCCGAGAAGAATTAAAAAAGCTACATATCATTTCACCAGGGTCTTTTTGCTTAAAGGGTAAAACACCTCCACCTTGTTGAACCTTGACTCGTTCCCGGCAATTGTAAACCTCGGTGGGTCTTTTTACTCCATCTACACTAACGGTTGCCCTATATTCCCAATAGTTTTTAGCACTTCGGTTGATGCTGAGAATGCAAATCTGGTGGTGTTGGCGTAGCCCGTTGGAGAAATCGTAATTGCGACACATTGATGCAAAAGCTGGATGTGCTACGGATAAGCTTAGTATCAATAGCAACATAAATATTCTTACTTTTATCCTGTTCATAAAAAATCATTTAACATTAGGAACTCCGTAAAAATAAAATACCAGCTATAGGTGAGTCCTATAGACAATTTGTATTGAGCATAAAAGTCTCAAACTTGATGGTGTTCATGTACCATACCCTAAGACCAATTCGTAATATCTTGCGGGAAGCCGGACTTCGTGCATCTACGTAATTGAGAAAGCCAGATTACATCTAGCTGGGTTTCCAGCATTTTTGTCTGTAGTTTTATTTTGAAAAATTGATATAACAATAATTTGCAAAAAAAAGCCAGTCTTAAGGACGATAAAATTGCGACTAAAAACAAATTTTGAGCAATCTCAGATTGCACGCTGTTGTGCGGCAGTGCTGCTTTTCGGTCAAGTGTGGCTACATTTTATTCAGGGAAAAACTTACTACCGCAAAATTATGCAGCATCTGGTGACTGCTGGGCCCGGTTCCATCTCTCCAGTTCTCCTGGTTAGCGGTTTTGCGGGAATGATTTTTACTATTCAGACAGCAAGAGAATTAGTCCGATTTGGGGCTGAAAATGCTGTAGGAGGTGCTTTTGCCTTAGCTTTTTGTAGAGAATTAGCTCCAATTTTAACCGCTAGTATTATGGCAGGACAAGTGGGTTCTGCTTTTGCAGCAGAAATAGGTGCAATGCGGGTAACTGAGCAAATTGATGCACTTTATATGCTCAAAACTGATCCCATTGATTATCTAGTACTTCCTAGAGTAATTGCTTGTTGTTTGATGGTGCCTTTGATGACGATTTTGGCTTTAGTTACTGGGATTATCGGCGGAGTTTTTGCCGGCTCATACTTTTACAAAATTATTCCCGAAACATTTTTAGAATCAGTCAGAAATTTTTTAGACCCATCAGATTTGTTTGTTATTTTGTTAAAAGGATTTATTTTTGGTTTGCTCGTTGCTGTCATCGGCTGTAGTTGGGGTTTAACTACTAAGGGAGGAGCTAAGGAAGTAGGAGAATCGGCAACAAAGGCAGTTGTTACTAGTTGGGTATCCATTTTTATCATGGATTTTTTCCTTTCTCTACTACTATTTGACCAGCCTGCATTTTGAAGGGAGCAGGGGGAAAGGGAGCAGGGAGCAGGGGGAAGGGGGAAGGGCAAGCAAGAAAATTAGTGGTAACAGAGCTTGTCTATTCACATAGCGTCCCATAGAGAAGTATAGTTTTTCTCCTGCTCCTGCCTTCATTTATCGAAAATTTAGGTAAGAAATATCAGTTTTGAAGCTTTGATGCAGCCAACCACAGACATCCCTAATTTTTTTGAATATACTTCATAGCTTTACAAGAAAGTGGGAATATATTAACTCGTAAACTAGCGCACCCAAAGCTAAACCTGCAAATGAAAAGATAGATGTAGTAAAAAAAGCTAGACCTTCTCTAAGACCTGCTCTTTGGAAATCTATCCTGACTAATATAGTTGCCGAAATGATGAGTAAAGTATCAAGAAATACCCGAAACCAAGCAATCATCAGAAAAAATAAGAAAGCTGCTAAGACAGCAACACCAAAAGACCTGACGTTTGATTTAAGCAAAATCCTAAGATAATAGGTCATTTTCGGCCAAGGAGTGGTCAACGTCACTATTAAAAGCAAGATTGCAACCACAGTCAGCACCCACACAAACAGAGGAGCGTGTGTTTCAGATATTACCCAGCCCAAGGTACTGTAACTAAGCAGTACTAACGCCAGGGATACCCAAGGAACTCTTTTAAAAATTGACATGGGTTAATATTCCTAGTACAGGGTCAAGGTATTATTCCATTATTAAATTTTATATAGGAATGCGCTTTGATTTTTGTTCGTCCAGCGTGGCGTAGCCATAATTATTTGGCTTAAGAGGCAACAGGAAAAAAGGCTCTTTGAGTTGTACCTAGCTTCGCAAAAATCAAAAATAAGCCTTATAGAAAGTAGACTATTATAACTATTGATTAATAGCTAAACAATCATTTTCTGCCCACCAAGCGTAGATTGGCGTGTCGCTGTCTGGTAAAGTACCCAAAGTATTAGGTTGCAATACATTTATCCTAATACCATTTGTTAATTCCACAACATAATTAACGTGTGTGCCCAAATACATAACATTAATAAGCCGCCCTTCAAAGCAGTTAGCTGGCAAATTGGGTGGATAAAGCGAAAGCTGTATTTTTTCTGGGCGCACACTCACTACTACCGCTTGTGATAATTGAGATGGTGTATCTTCAGCGCGGCTAATGATAATTGAAAGTCCTGTTTTTGTGGAAATTTTAATACTAGAGGAATCTACCGCTACGATCTCACCACTAAATAAATTAGTATCGCCAATAAAATCAGCAACAAAAGATGTCTGGGGACGTTCGTAAATTTGGCTGGGAGTGCCAACTTGTTCAATTTTGCCTTGGTTCATGACGGCAATGCGATCGCTCAAAGATAATGCTTCTTCTTGGTCGTGTGTCACCATCACAAAGGTTACTCCCAAGTCTTTGTGTAAATTTGATAACTCAACCTGCATTTCTTTACGTAGTTTTAAATCTAACGCCCCTAAAGGTTCATCCAGTAATACGACGGTGGGACGGTTGACTAAAGCCCTTGCTAAGGCGACTCGCTGCTGTTGACCACCAGAAAGTTGACTGGGAAAGCGCGATCGCAAACTTTCCATTTTCACTAACTTTAAAGCTTCTTGAACTCTAATTTCAATTTCCGATTTGTGGATTTTTTTTAACCGTAGTCCAAAGGCGATGTTATCCCAGACATTCAAGTGATTGAATAGAGCGTAACTTTGAAATACAGTATTGACGGGTCGGCGGTAAGGCGGCACATTAGTCATAGACTGACCCTGAATCAACACTTTGCCAGCATCAGCGATTTCAAAGCCAGCAATTAAACGTAGTGTTGTTGTTTTGCCACAACCGGAGGGGCCTAAAATACTAAAAAATTCTCCTTGTCTGACATCCAAGTCTATTCCGTGTACTGCTGGTTCTTGGTTAAAAAACTTGAACACGTTACGCAGTTCAACATCAAGTGGCTGAAAAGTTGTTATCCCCCTCTGATTCTGCATGACAATTTGAGCCATAATCCTTAGTAGAATGCCGTGATCTTACGTAACTTTGTCAGTAGTCTATTGGGCAGACTATATTTGACACTTTGGTTTATTGTATCCGCCAAAAACAATTGTTCAAGAATATACTTGCCCGATTCTTTCATACCCAGTCTTGGGCATGAGTTTAGGGTAATTGTATACAGATAATACCGCTCTTAGAATCATTCTTTGTCTTATGTCTTTATTCCCATCAATTGGCAGCAAAAAAGATACACGTACAGTTGGACGTGGTTTCCAATCAATATTTTTAATCGTATTTACCCTCTTAATGACCACTGGGATTGAGGCTCGTCTGGCCTATTTGCAAATTGTTGAAGGCCCAAAACTCCGAGAACGAGCCGAAGCGAATCGGATTCGGATGATTTCTAAACAACCGGAACGAGGTAATATTTTTGACCGCAACGGTAAACTTTTAGCCAGTACTCGCTATCCTAGCTCTGTATATTTGTGGCCGATGGCACATACTAAGCCTTCTTGGTCTGTAGTCGGCCCGCGTCTAGCACAAATTCTCAACATCCCGCAAGATGAAATGGAAAAGAAATTAGAACAAGCAGGTGCTAATTCTTCTTCACTCATCCGAATTGCTCGCGATCTCAATGAAGCAGAAATCACGGCACTAAAGGAGTATAAAAACGAACTCCCGGAAGTAGAAATTAATACAGATTCTGTACGTTATTATCCTCATGGCAAGCAGCTGGCTCATGTATTAGGTTATACGCGAGAGTTGACTGCCGACCAGTTAAATGACAAGAAACAGGAAGGCTATCGACTGGGGGATGTAATCGGTCAGATGGGGGTGGAAAAAGCTTATGAGAAAGTGCTACGAGGCGAATGGGGCGGTCAGCAGGTAGAAGTAGATGGTGCTGGTAGACCAATCCGGGTTGTGGGCGAGAAACAGGCAAAGGCTGGTAACGATTTGCATCTGACCATAGATTTGGATGTGCAACAGGCAGCAGAAAAAGCTTTAGGAAATCAGCGAGGCGCGATCACAGCACTCGATCCGAATAATGGTGCTGTTTTAGCATTGGTCTCTTACCCTACCTTTGACCCGAATATCTTCTCAAAACAAAAACTCTCCCAGAAAGATTGGGAAAGCGTGCAAGGTAAAGATCATCCCTTGGTCAATCGGGCTTTGAGTGCCTTTCCACCTGCCAGTACTTTTAAAATTGTCACCACGACAGCTGGACTGGAATCAGGCGAATTCTCTCCAGACTCAATATTACAGACCTTTGGTTCTCTTACCGTTGGTGGCGTGACTTTTGGTGAGTGGAACCACGCCGGGTTCGGCCCATTAGGATTTCCCAGAGCGATCGCTATGAGTAGTGATACTTTCTTCTATCAAGTTGGCAGAAAAGTTGGTGGCCCAACTTTAATTCAATGGAGCCGCAAATATGGATTTGGTCAAAAAACTGGCATTGAATTTCCCAACGAAGAATCAAAAGGCTTGGTTCCAGATGAAATATGGAAGCAGAAAGTTTTAAAGACACCTTGGACTGTAGGTGACACCATTAATATGTCAATTGGTCAAGGTGCTTTACAAGTAACACCGCTACAATCGGCGATTATGTTTTCTGTCCCTGCTAATGGCGGGTATCGAGTTCAGCCGCATTTGCTCAAAGACAATGAAGAAGCAAAAAGTTGGCGAGAATCGTTAAATATGAAGCCGACAACGATCAAAGTTCTCCGCGATGGACTGCGGAGGGTAGTGAGTGAGGGTACTGGTAAGCGCTTGAACGTGCCGACAATTGCCCCAGCTTCTGGGAAGAGTGGCACTGCTGAAGCTGGTGTTGGCCGCCCAAATCATACTTGGTTTGGTGCTTATGCCCCTAGTAATAAGCCGGAAATTGTGGTTGTGGCTTTTGGTGAGAACTCTGGCGAACATGGCGGTACTGTTTGTGGGCCAATGGTTTTACAAGTGCTAGAAGCTTATTTTCAGCACAAGTATCCAGGTAAGTATAAAAAATCTCAGCCTGATCCATCAGACGCAAAAACTCAGAATTCAGGACATGGCACTGGGGATTAGTACCGCAAGGCGGAATTAAAAATTAAAAATTAAAAATGAATACAGCGTAAGTGTTTTATTCATTTGGAATGGGTAGTTTATTTACGCCGAACTGTACTAGTAGTGTGCAAAGTTCAAAATTCAAAAATCCTTGGGGCGACGCAATGGAAGAGATGAGCTTATGGTATCAATTGAAAACAATTAATCATTACCAATTAGTTTGCTATTAAATACCTGCTAAGAATTGAGCAGAGTTGTTTACAGATAATCTTAATTTTGAAATCTTCTTGGCCTTATGACTATATTAAAACCATCTCCACTTGGCGGGCAAAAAAATACACGTACAGTTGGACAGAGTTTTCAGCCGATATTTTTAATTATATTTACTCTATTAATGCTGACGGGAATCAGTGTTCGTTTGGCATATTTGCAAATTACTGAAGGAGCAAGCCACCGAAAACGAGCTGAGTCAAATCGAATTCGGATGATTCCCAAACAACCAGAACGGGGTAATATTTTTGATCGTAATGGCAAACTTTTAGCCAGTACTCGCTATCCTCGCTCTGTATATTTGTGGCCGATGGCACATACTAAGCCTGCATGGTCAGTTGTGGGGGCACGTCTATCTCAAATTCTTGAGATTCCCCAAGAAGAGATGGAGAAGAAATTAGAAGAGGCAGGCGCTAACTCTTCTTCACTTATACGGATTGCTCGTAACTTGAATGAAGCACAAATTACGGCATTGAAGGAGTATCAAACAGAACTTAAAGATGTAGAAATTCATACAGAAGCCGTTCGCTACTACCCCCACGGCAAGGAATTAGCTCATGTATTAGGTTATACGCGAGAACTGACCGCCGACCAGTTAAAAGAAAAGAAGCAGGAGGGCTACCGATTAGGTGATGTGATTGGTCAAATGGGAGTTGAAAAAGCTTATGAGATAAGTCTGCGAGGTGAATGGGGGGGTCAACAGGTAGAAGTCGATGGTGCAGGTCGACCACTCAGGGTTTTGGGTGAGAAGCAGGCGAAGCCTGGTAAAGATTTGCACTTGACCTTAGATTTAAATATGCAAAAAACAGCAGAAAAAGCTTTAGGCGATCGCGACGGTGCGATCGTGGCACTTGACCCAAAGAACGGTGCCGTTTTAGCAATGGTATCTCACCCCACTTTTGACCCCAATATTTTCTCGAAGCAGAAACTCAGCCAAAAAGATTGGGAAACTGTACAAGGTGCCGATCATCCCTTGGTAAATCGCGCCCTCAGTGCCTTTCCACCTGCTAGTACCTTCAAAATTGTCACTACCACAGCTGGTCTAGAATCAGGTAAATTTTCTCCTAGTACAGTCTTGCAAACCTACGGTTCCTTAAGTTTTGGCGGTACCCGATTTGGTGAATGGAATCACGCGGGATTCGGGCCGTTGGGCTTTGTCGGTGCATTACAGTGGAGTAGTGATACCTTTTTCTATCAAATTGGTCGGGGAGTCGGCGGCCCGACTTTAATAGAATGGACTCGCAAGTATGGATTTGGTAAAAAAACCGGCTTTGAGTTTGCCAACGAAGAGGCAAAAGGTTTAGTGCCAGATGAGACATGGAAGCAGAAAGCTTGGAAGATGCCTTGGACTGTAGGAGACAGCATTAATATGTCAATTGGTCAAGGTGCTTTACAAACTACACCCCTGCAAGTCGCCATCATGTTTGCCGTGCCCGCAAATGGTGGCTATAGAGTCCAGCCGCATTTGCTTAAAGACAATGAAGAAGCAAAAAGCTGGCGAGAATCTTTAAATATGAGGCCGACAACCATTAGTGTTCTCCAGCAAGGATTACGGAAAGTCGTAGCTGAAGGGACTGGTAAGGCTTTGAAGCAGCCAACAGTTCCCCCAGTCGCGGGTAAGAGTGGTACTGCCGAAGCCTGGAAGGGACGTATTAAGCAAAATCACGCCTGGTTTGGTGCTTATGCACCTGCTGAACAGCCAGAATTTGTGATTGTGGCATTTGCAGAACATTCCGGCGGTGGCGGTGGTAGCATTGCTGCGCCAATGATCTTACAAATTATGGAAGAATATTTTCAGCGCAAGTATCCAGGTAAGTATCAGAAACCAACGCCGAAGAAAGCATGAAATTGGGGCTTGGGAATTGATTATTTTCCTGTGCCTCTCATCTCCATACAAAAATGAGGTCAATTGTGATTGACGACTATATTCGAGCCGCAATGAGTCAAAACCAGATTCCTGGACTTTCTGTGGCCGTAGTGCAGGAAAATGAACCTGTTTTAGTTAAGGGCTATGGGCTGGCGAATATTGAACACTCTGTTTCAGCGACTGAACAGACAGTTTATGAAATTGCTTCTGTTGGTAAAACTTTCACAGCTACAGCCACAATAATGCTGGTGGAAGAAGGAATAATTTCGCTAGAAGATGCGATGCCTGCGGCGGTAAACTACGCAGACTATCTCGACGATCTACCTATAACATGGCAAAATGTCACAATCCAGCATATTTTGTCTCATCAGTCTGGAATTCCCAGCTATACCGATGCCCCAAACTACTGGGAAATTACCCATCTTAATTTATCGAAATCTGAAATTTTGGCTTTAGTTACTCACCTACCCCTCAAGTTCCAACCAGGTGAGTTTAGCGCCTATGACAACACAGGCTATTATCTACTGGGTTTGATCCTAGAAAAGGTAACTGGACAATCTTATGAAGATTTGTTGCAAGAACGAATTTTTGCTCGTTTGGGAATGAATGCAACTGTGATGAATAATCCCAGTGACATAATTCCACACCGGGCTGCTGGCTATCGGTTGCTAAACGGCAAACTCGTTAACAAACCTTACTACAGTCCTTCTGTTACCTATTCTGCTGGAGGTCAACTTTCCAGTGTAGAAGATATGGTGAAGTGGGAACAGGCGCTTTGTGGTGCAACTTTGCTAAAGCAATCAACCCTTGATTTGATGTGGACTCCTCATTTTCCAAATCAGGGCGATGATAGGGAAAAATTGAGATATGTTGCAGGTTTAGGTTGGTGGGTATTCAATTATGGCGATCGCCAAGTAGTTGGTCATAATGGTTCGATATTAGGATTTGCAAGTAACATTACCCGCTTTATTGATGACAAAATTACCGTGATTTTACTTTGCAATCTAGATAAAATTTCCCGACCAGATGCGATCGCTAAAAAAATTGCTGAATACTACTGTCCAGTTCTTACGGAACTAGTGCTTAAGCCTCCATTAGCGGAGAGGGAGTAAAACTAATTACTCCTGACTCTGCTAACCCTGTGAACTAATGGGACAGACCACTAGTGTTCAAAATTCAAAAAGCCTTTGGGCAAGGCAATGGAAGAAATGAGCTTATATTATCAATTGAATACTTTAGTCTGTAGAACTTTTGTATTCAAAATATTAGGCTTTTTCTTCATGCAGCCCAGTAAACTAGACCAAATTTTAGGGCTAGAACTACAGCGTCATCGCACAGAAAAAGGTTGGTCACAGGAGTATCTTGCAGAAGTGACAGGTCTGCACAGGACTTATATTAGCCAGCTTGAGCGAGGGCTAAAAAGTCCATCTGTTAGAGTTCTCAGCCATATTACCAATGCTTTAGATATGACAATGAGCGAGTTTTTACAAGCTGTAGAGGAAAGCCTCAGTGTTGACGGACAACGAGATTGAAAGATTAAGCCAAGCTATTATTGCTACCATTGCATCTCCAGTCATCGGCTCGATAGAAGATTATACGTGGGAAGCAATTTTTCATTATGTTAAGGATATTCCTTTATCAGATCCCGCTTTGGGACGTAGTAAGCTTCTCTATGATGCTGTTGACTTGGTGACTAAAACTGGTTGGTCACTCAAATCCCTTCAACTGAATAGCCTCAACTTTACAAATTCATTTTTGTTTGTCATTCAGAGAGCAGATGTCATCAAGAAGGCTGTACAACTGGGTTTTCCTGGTCTGACTGAGCAATCCCTGCCTAACGAGCTTGGATCAGCCATTATCCAACATTGGAACGAGAAGATTATTTTGAATCAGACAGTACAGGGCGTTGTCAATAGTTATGAAGGCATATTACTGAAAACTATCAAAGGCTACGAGTATATTTACTGCGAGTTTCCACTCAATCCTCTTGACCCAAATACCTTTTCTTGGGCTTGGACGGTAGATAGAACTACTGGGGGATTAGGGGCTGGACTACAGGGAAGCGTTGCAGGCAAAATAGAATTAGTTTGGTATAAAAATCAGAAACAACTTTTTCGAGCTAGAACTATTCCTACACAAGCGGTTCGTATTACAGTTGAAAGAACTCGTCTTACCCTTGATCGATATGTGGAGACAGTTCTCTCTGCTTTGCAAGATCAAATCAATACCCAATTTTCTGGGGATAAGCTTGAAGAATAGATGAAGCGATCGCTTTACCTAGTAGGGGAGGTACAGATTCGCCAATTTGAGAAGCCATATCAGTATATGTTCCCAAAAAGTGGAAATCATCTGGATAAGAGTGTAATCTTGCAGCTTCACGTATTGTAATTGTTCGATCTTGAGTAGGATGAAAAAACCTACCCGATCCGGGATGGAAAACCCATCTGGTGATAGTTCTTGCTGGTTTATCCCAGTAAAGTCTCCCGTATGCACCACTATAGTGTTTCTTAGGAGCTAATTCAGAAGGTAAGTCCCTAGCATCTTGTCCTTCAGAAAGAGCGCGAGCTCTCGAAAATTGAATTGGACTCAAAGCACGAGCAACATGATTAACAATTTTTATGCTTTCATGACGCATCATCGCTTGATATGTACTTTGTGGAGGAGAAGGATAAACTTCAGCCTCATAGTCTTGTCCTGCATCTAGTGGTGGTAAGTCTCCAATCGCATCTCTGACTGTGACAAGTGGAGAAATATTTGCTTCTAATAAATTAAGCTGATTAGAAGATTTTGTAGTTCTATAGTCACTCCTAATATCACCAATATGTGTTGGTTCAGGAAAATGAAGGGAACGATCTAGACTAGCTAGAAAAAAAGCTCTGGTTCTCGTTTGTGGTATTCCATAATGTGCAGCATTTAATGATGAAGAGACAACTTTATAGCCCAATGATTCAAGTTTTTCTGTGATTTCTTCTCTAATTACGCCATTGTAAGCTTTCAAGATTTCAGGCACGTTTTCCATTACAACATAAAGGGGTCTAAACTCCTCTACGAATTCCAAAAACGTTTTATATAGCAGGTTACGGGAATCATTGAGGTAGCGATAACCGGCAGGAATATTTCTAGAAAATCCCTGACACGGAGGACCGCCAATCAAGAGTATTGGTGCTTCTCGCCGTAAGCCCAACGCTAATCGTAAGTCATCAGGACTAACCTGACGTATGTCCTGATGAATGATTTTAGTTTTTGGGTAATTGTGCTTGTAGGTCGCCAAAGCTTTTGAATTTACATCAATTGCACATAGAGATTCAAAACCCGCCATGTGAAAGCCTTTTGTCAAACCACCGGCACCAGCAAATAAGTCAATAATCTTGTGTGTCATTTTTGAATACTATAGTACTCAAAGAATATCGTCAACCAACTCCTTTATAAAAAGATAGGAATTTGTAGATCAACTTTTATTGAGATATCTTAGCGGGTTTCAAGTTTCTGGCTTTGTAGAACATTTCCAAGCTGTTGCGATCGCCGACGAAACGCCAGTGCCAAGGCTCATAACTCACACCTTGAAGATTATCTTTAGGAAAAGACATTTCAAAGCTAAAACGTGCTGCATTTGCTTGCAGCCACTGATAAGCCTTCGTCTTGTCAAAATTGGTTTGGAGATTAGTTGCTGGTACCGATCCATCCCCAACATCCACAGCATAACCTGTGTGATGTTCGCTATGACCAGGAGGAGCGCTGAGGGCAGCCCGTTCTGCTGGTGTTTGATTTCGTTGGGCACCGACACCAAAAAACAATTGCTCCTGGTCTTTAACTGAGCGAAAGCCAGAAATTGGCACTAAAGTTACACCTGCACTCCGGGCTGTTGCTACCATCTCCTCAAACTTTTGGGCAGCAGATTTTTGCATTCTAATGCCCCTATTTGCGGAGATGGTTACTAGTTCTGACTGAGGCGCTTCTGGGTAAGGAAAATGCCCTAATATAGTATCGCTAGAATTATTAGATGGTGCGGGAGTCGGAGGAGTAGAAGTAGCTGGTAAAGGTTGAGAATCGGCGATTTTTTTGGGTGCAGTGACGAAAAACAAAAAGCCGCTAATTAAAGCCAGCAGGATAAATCCCACCACTCCGCCAATCAGGATAATTTGGGGTTGCAACCACATTTTGCGTGCTGCAACAGGTGTATCACGTACAGCCACTGGAATATCATCACCAAGGTCATTCGATGAGTTTTGCGGTTTTCCAGAAAACCCTGCCTTATTCAAGCGTAAACTCCTGTTTTTGTGGAATAGCCATAACAGATTTTGCACTGGACAAAAGTAGACGTAACAGGTAGCATTTTACATCTGTGGTTCTTAGGCGCAATCTTGACAAACCTTTTAGAACTATACGCCAAGCTGGGAGGATTAGTCCTGGTAGGTTTTGTTCTGGGACGCAAACTACCTATAACAGTTCCTACACGTTTGGGACAGTTTCTTTTTTGGGTGGGAGTACCCATAAGCATAGTATCGTTTTTGCGTCAATCCAGCTTGTCGGGGCAAATTTGGATTGCACCTGCGATCGCTTACCTAGCCATTTTACTAGGAGCATTTTTAGCTTGGTTAGGAATTAAAGGACAAGCCTATTTTAGAAATACTGTCCTCCAACCACCAACTCAGGCTAGCTTGATATTAGCCGCAATGTTGGGTAACACAGGTTATCTTGGTTTTCCCATTACCTTAGCAATGGTAGGCAAAGAATACTTCGCTTGGGCATTATTTTACGATTTGTTAGGTTCATTCCCAGGAACTTACGGTTTGGGTGTATTACTAGCAGCGCGTTTTGGCGGCGGTGTCCAGAATCATTGGCAGATTGCCAAGTCTATCTTAATTAATCCTGCGCTGTGGGGTTTCGGATTTGGCTTGCTGTTTCGGCAGGTGACAATTCCTACAGTTGCAGAATTCTGGTTAGAAAAATTTGCTTGGAGTAGTGTAGCTTTATCCCTGGTATTAATTGGAATGCGACTGGCGCTACTCAAATCTTGGCGTAGCCTACCACAAGTAGGGATGAGCTTGGGAATCAAAATGCTGCTAGTTCCCTTGATATTGGGCAGTATTTTACCGGTATTTGGAATAACTGGGGCGATCGCAAAGGTAATTGTCTTACAAATGGCCATGCCTCCAGCTTTCGCCACACTGGTAATTGCTGAGGCATTCAATCTCGATCGCGATCTGGCAGTTACAGCCCTAGCTGCTGGGGCTATAGTATTGTTGGTTACTCTCCCCGTTTGGCTGTGGCTATTCTGATTTTAGATTTATGCACTGTGACACATATTAGTTAAACTTCTACTGGATGTTGCCCATAATATGGCAAAGCCTCTGACCAATTAGGACACTTGCCCTCTTGCCAATCGAGATTAGCTAATTCTAAAATACTTGTCACCGTCGCTGCTAACCCAGATTTTGCTTGAATTAGCTGATAATTAGTGTTCCAATTCCCTAAAGTTTCCTGCCATGCTTCCGGTGTGAACACTCTATCTGGTAAACACACTTTTAGTTTAGAAGTATCTGACTCAAACTGATAAATAGCAGCAAAAATTTGACCTCGTTGTGCTGGCATTTCCACAGCAATAGTTTTTGGATTTGGACTTTTGCCTGCTTCTGCCCAAGCTACCGCAGCTAAAGTTGAAATTGCAAATACAGGGATATCTAATTGTTGCCCTAAAGTTCGAGCAGTAACAACACCAATACGAGTTCCTGTAAAGCCACCAGGGCCTTTTGCAACTGCGATGAATGACAAATCTGTCCAAGTTTGCGGTTTGATAAAGTCAATTAAATATTGATGGATTAAGCTAGATAAATCTCGCCCTAAATTCCAAACTTGTAAGCGATGCTCACCAGCAAAATTACTAATTGCCAATCCTAATTCGGGAGTGGTGGTGTGTAGTGATAAAGCGTATTTTTTTACTGTAAGGTGTTTTAGTTCTGTGGTCAAAGTTAATTAAAATATTGATTTTTCTATAGTTAACTTGATATATCTATTCAAGCACATCATAGTTATGAATTTTAACTTTGTTTTTCTCCCCATGAGAGGAAGTAATTGAAAAACTCTACCCTTTTATAAGCCTTACTATGACAGTTTTTGAAGGGTTCATTTTAGCAGGTATCTAATTTACCTATCATTTAGCTTAAATTATTGACAATAGGATAAGGGTCTACCGTCCTCAACTTGCTTACAACGCGGGCGTTTTATGGGTTTGAACGAAAAAAAAGGGGTATAGCGATCGCTCTACCCCCACAAATAACCTACGTGTGTACAGTCAAACTAAATACTTTTACTCTCACTAGAAAACTTGGGATGGAATTGTCAAGATTTTGTTATTAATGGGCTGAGGCAGAATATACTACTTTTGACTTTTCAAGTCGGCACTAATTCACCAGGACGCAATTTTGACCACTTACCCGTTTCCCGTTTAAAGCTAAGACAACCAACAACATCCCATTCCATCTCAATCACATCATCGTTTGTCCGAATATTGACATTAATAGAAGGTTCATTCGGTTCAAAACTTGGTGTTTCAGTCAAGTGAGGCTGTTGGTGCTGCCCTTCTACGGCATGATAGGTAACACAGCTGTCTACATAGTGGCAGTTCACACAAATACACATAATAGAACCAACTCCAGGGGCCTTTATTGTTAATCTAACTTAAGCCCAACCGTTATTCATGAGTTGCTGGGTTGATTTTTATTACAATGGATGAATCAATTCCTTCTACACTAGCTCCCGAAAATTGGCCTTTTAGTTTAGAATTCTTACCACAACCTGCTTACATGGTAGGTGGCGCTGTGCGAGATGCGCTACTTGGCAGAACTCGTGAATATCTGGATCTAGATTTTGTCATCCCATCGAAGGCGGTAAAGGTAGCAAGAGCGATCGCTCATCATTACAAAGCTGGTTTTGTCTTACTAGATGCAGAACGACAAATTGCTCGTGTGGTTTTTCCCCACGCCACAGCCGACTTTGCTCAACAAGAAGGAAATAGTTTAGAGGTTGATTTGCACAGACGGGATTTTACAGTAAATGCGATCGCCTATAATCCCCATACACAAGAAATTATCGATCCTCTACAAGGCTATGTAGACTTACAACAGGGCATTTTGCGAATGATATCACCTGCAAACTTAGAAGATGATCCTTTGCGCTTAATGCGAGGTTATCGCCAAGCCGCCCAATTAGGTTTTACTATTGAGCCAGCTACTCGAACCGCAATTTGTTCTTTAGCATCACATCTGAGCAAAGTTGCAGCCGAACGAGTTCGGGTAGAAATTGGCTATCTACTAGCAAATTCTCAAGGTACTCCTTGGATCGCAAGTGCTTGGGAAGATGGTTTAATTGCCCCTTTCTTCAAAAATGCTACTCGTGAAAGCTTGAACAAACTAGCAGCAGTTGATAATGCAGCCACCTTAATCACAGAAAATTGGCAACAATTAGGCGCAAAACTCCAAGAATATGTCCGCGATAGTATCAAAACGACTTGGTTAGGTATTGCTAAACTTGCTTGTCTTGTCAATCCCAATCCAGAATTAGCAGAAATAGAGCTACAACAACTAACTTATAGTCGTGCCGAAATTCGGGGTGTAACCACTGCTTTAAAATTGTTACCGCAGTTTAAAGTAGTTGATATGTCTTTGCGAGAACAATATTTATTATTCCGTGACGCAGATATTGTGTTTCCCACTGCGGCAGTATTGGCTGTAGCACTTGATAATTTGGTAGAGGCGATATCTAGTGACAAGCCACAAGTCGCTACAAGTTTGGAAACCAAAGCAAGGGACTGCCCTGTCTTGACACTTTTAATCAACCGCTACCTTAACCCTGATGATCTGGTTGCTCATCCCTCTCTACTAGTGAGCGGGAAGGAGTTGATCATAGCATTAGATATTCCAGCTTCAGCAATCATTGGACAACTTTTGACAGAAATTGCCGTAGCACAAGCTGAGGGAAAAGTCTCAACGCCAACAGAAGCGATCGCTTATGCACGTCAATTACAAGAAAAGTCAGAAGGGAAATAAAAAGAAGTGTATCTCGCGTTTTGAAGCGTGCGTTCCTTCTCGCTGCTAAATTGAGGGAGTTACCTGTAGTACTAGCCAGAAAATTGCGATCGTTTAATCAATACTGTCAGTATACGCATCATATATGCTACTATTTGCTTGATATTACCATGTTGTATTTCTTTTAAAATTTAGCATAGATGGATAACCTAATGGATTATACACCAGTCTATTTATTTCATGGCCTAGTTAGTCGGCAGAATGCACTCTCGTATATTTACTTAACCTTCTACCAGAAAAAAATACCTCTCGTTTTTTCTAATAAGCGGAGTCTTTATGCGTAGCCTTTTTTGGATAGGACTAACTGCTAATGAATGGAAAGCCTTTAATTTTGGTTGTAGAACATAATCTACATGATTTAGAGCTACTTAATTCTCATCTAGGAATATTAAATTTTTCATGTATTTGTACTAAGCAAGGGGTGAGGGCTGTAATGTTAGCACAGACTCATCAACCAGATTTAATCTTACTAGATACGATGCTATCTAATTTGAGTGCTAACCGAGTCATTGATGACCTCAAACACAATTCAAAAACTGCTACTATCCCAATTATTGCAGTAACACCTCTGACAGAGGTACAAAATGATGAATCCACTACGCTTGCAGGATTTGATGATTGTATTATTAAACCCTATGATTTTAATCAGTTAGAAGTGGTAATCAGTCGGCATATTCAGTTTCAAAACTTAAGTATTCAATATTATAAGTAAGTAAGCTTAAATAATTGTCCTTGGGATAAGGCAATAGGGTTTTAGCCTAGTTCATTTTTTTACATAGTTTAATTTTATAGTGCCAATTTACTTAGTAGATGTTAAAGAAATAGACCGAGAGACTTTTTTGTAGTTTTGCAATGTATTTATTACGAATTTATCTAACTTGAGGAATGTAAAAGTTGTTAATTAATGATTAATGAAGTCTCCCATTAATGACTGCATTGATGGTAATCAGCTTATTTTGTGTCCAATAAGTGTAGGTATCGTCTGCATTTCCCAAACCAGGAATAATATAGCTATGTTCATCCAAATTATCATCTATTAAGTATGTATAGAATATCACATCATAATATTGCCTACAAAATCGCTTGATACCTTATGGCGCAGCGAATAAACAGACAGTTGCATATATCTGAACCAAACACAAAGACTTCATCAACGGGTTGTTAGAATGACCGATCGCAGCCAGATCGCTGGTCAAAACACCTTCAAAGGCGATCGCGTCAACAACTCTATAAACAATGCTCCTAGCTTTTCAAATAAAGTACGACAAAACTATGCTTCTGCAATCCCAAAGCGCTTACTAATTTCTGGTAAATCCTAAATTAGGCATAGTCATTATTTCTTTAGGGATGTTTTCTCCGCTATTAGTCACTAGGAATATGTCAACTACCTCTAGCGAGTTTTTATTTTTATGACCCTGAATGTCGAGTGTAATATTAGTCATATTGCTGAATACAATAAAGTACACAGGAAATTCATAAATAGCGATTAATCAGCGTAAATTTAAAGATGACTTTAAAAATGGCTCAGTAGATATATTTTGTGAGAAAGTTAATACAAAGGTATATTCACTGATTTCAAATTCATGGATTCTTTATCTATCAATTCCTTACTTGAAGAGTTGAAAAACCCCGATGCGACAGTCCGGGACAAAGCAACCAGAAAAATCTGGCGGATCTGGTTTCAGCAAAAGGGAATCTATGGGCTGGAAATAATTGACCGTAGTCAAAAGTTGCTGGATGCGGGTGAAATTGCTGAAGCTGAAACAGCGCTGACGGCACTAATTAAAGACCAGCCAGATTTTGCCGAAGCCTGGAATCGTCGTGCTTTCCTCTATTACAGTATTGGTGATTATCAAAAATCTTTGGCAGATTGCCAGATGGTTATACAAATAAATCCGATACATTTTGGGGCACTTCACGGTATGGGGTTGTGTTATGCAGCACTAGGAGAATATGGTGAAGCGATCCGAGCTTTTAAACGTGCTTTAGAAATTCAGCCCTATTCACTAGTGAATCAAAAGTTGATTCTAGAATGTACATTTAGATTCAGCTACAACGGCAGATAGGAGAGAGCATCATAACTGTTTTATGAATCTGTCATCACCCTCATCAACAGCAATTCATCGCCTTAGTCACCGCAATTTTATTCAATACGCTTCTACCTGGATTGGTAGCAGCGTTATTGCTGCTTGTACTAACAGCAACCAACCATCAACTAACAATTCTCAGTTAGATAAAATTACGTTAGGTAAAAACTGGATAGCACAAGCAGAACACGGCAAATTTTACCAGGTGATAACTACTGGTATTTACAAAGACTACGGTTTAGATGTGAATATCAAAATGAGTAACTTTCAGCTTTCCAGCGCTACTCAATTATTGATGGGGGGTACGGTAGATTTCTTTATGGCATTGATGCCGTGAACGCCATAGCACAAAGTATTCCCAAAATTACATTCGCAGCAATTTTCCCAAAAGACCCTTGGTGTCTTATTACACATCCCAACCCAGCAATTAAAATCCTTGCCTACTTCAAAGGCAAACCAATTTATATTAAATAAGTGGTATGAAAGTGCTGTAAAAAATGAGAATTAAAATTTAAAAACACAGAGGAGTTAATTACCAATTCAAAATTAGCAACTTACAGAAACACATACAGCAGACTTTAAGTTGGGTGTTATATACAAGCTAAGTCTCAAAGGTAAGAGTAAAGCGTCTTTTAGTTCTGTTAGCATAGCCCATTCTGACTCCTTAATTCTGCTGTCTTAGAACTTTCTCTTTAATAATGAACACTGAAATAAACTCTAGAATACCTGTTGCGTTAACTATTGCTGGTTCAGATAGCGGTGGTGGTGCAGGAATTCAAGCTGATTTACGCACCTTTGCTTTTCACTGTGTCCACGGTACTAGCGCTATAACCTGCGTCACGGCACAAAACACTCTAGGAGTGAAAAGGGTCGATGCTATGGCAGCAGAGGCTGTTGTGGCGCAAATTCAGGCAGTAGTTGAGGATATTGGCGTACAATCTGCCAAAACCGGGATGTTGCTCAATCAGGAAATTATTTTTGCTGTTGCCCAGCAGGTGGAAGCTTTAGAAATCGAGAATCTAGTAGTTGATCCAGTAATGGTGTCACGTACAGGGGCACAATTGATTGATGATGATGCTGTGAAGACTCTATCCTATGCCCTGATTCCCAAGGCAGTTATCATCACGCCGAATCGCTACGAGGCCCAGATTTTGAGTGGTTTACAAATTAATTCCGTGGAGGATATGCAGGCTGCTGCCGAAATTATTCACAAGACTTTACGGGCGAAGGCTGTTTTAGTCAAGGGCGGCGGTATGCAGGGAGATTTGCGTGGCGTTGATATCTGGTTTGATGGGGACAAGTTGGAAGTTTTGAGTTGCCAGCAAGTAGAGACAAAAAATACTCACGGTACTGGTTGTACACTATCAGCTGCGATCACTGCTAATCTGGCTAAGGGAAATGACTTGTGGTCGTCAGTGAAACAGGCTAAGGAGTATGTGACTACTGCACTCACTTACGCCCTAGATATTGGCAAAGGGCAAGGCCCTGTAGGACACTTCTTCCCATTGTTACGAAATTAACCTCGTAGTCAGTTATCAAAGGGATTTGGAACTTGGGCAGAGAGCAGAGGAGAAGAGTTTTCCCCTCTGCCCCCCGCACCCCGCCCCTCTGCCTCTTTCCAATGCCCCAATAACAAATCTTTGCCCTTTCGGAATTTTTCTATTATTCTTGGGCATAGTTTCAGGGCTGACTATCTCTGTTAGCATCTCTGTACGATCTACTTACCTTGATTTTTAATACCAAGCTACCGATGCGAACAACCATAGGTTCTGTTCACAGAAATTCGCCAACACCGACTACTCAAGCCTACCCTCCCTCTGTACCACTATCTGTATACAGAGAATTATCAGCAGAGTTGCAAGCAGCACAGGCGAGGCTAAATGCACTAACTACCCAAAATCAGCAACTAACACAAGAAAATCAACTATTACGCCAAGAAATTATCAAAGTTGTTGACTCTTTTTCTCATTTACAAAATTTTGCAGATTCCCATGTTACGCCCAGCTATCAGCAAGCCACCCAAGCTTCTAGCGATGTGAAAAGCGCCGCGAAAGTGCCAGTAACTCAAGCGTCTCCACGTCAGCAGGTTGCTCATCCGCGTCCACCTGCTGTCTCCAAAGCCCCACCCGAAAAAAGCCGTCGCCAAAACTTTGCGACACCTGTAATGGAAATGAATTTCCCCATACAAGAACCAATTTTTATAGAAGAGCAACGAGTAAGTTATTATTCCACTACTGAGTCAGATCCCAAGGGACTCAATGGCTGGTGGTTAATTATCACCATCTTGCTAATTATGCTTACTGCCTTTAGCGCTGGATATTTCGTTGTACGTCCTTTGTTTGAACATCAGAAACGTTAGTTGACACTCCCACAGTCAGCAGCAGGCTAACGAGGAATTTCTCTGCAATCACTCTCTAAATATCTGAAGATATCTGCTAAATAGCGGAATTTATCTATTTTTAGGTTATAAAAGCTACATGATATGCTAGCTTGACAGCAAATTCTTTATATTAGAACCTCAAAGATTATTTAATTAATAAATCCTTGCTGGTTCTCATGTCTCAAACATCAAGCAAAGAATCTACACTTTAAAAAAGTGGTAATTATTACATATCTTTTAGGAAAAGCACTGGTAGTTACAGCTTCAGACAAAGGATCTGGTTAGATATATAAACGAAGCTAGTAGAAGTCAGGAGTTAAGAAGATGAAAAAAGTAGAAGCTATTATCCGCCCATTTAAGCTAGATGAGGTAAAAATTGCCTTGGTTAACGCAGGTATTGTTGGTATGACTGTTTCTGAAGTTCGGGGGTTCGGACGGCAAAAAGGCCAAACTGAACGGTATCGCGGTTCTGAGTACACCGTTGAGTTTTTGCAAAAACTCAAAGTGGAAATCGTCGTTGACGACAATCAGGTTGATATGGTGGTAGACAAAATTATTGCTGCTGCCCGCACTGGTGAAATAGGCGATGGTAAAATTTTCATCTCGCCTGTTGAGCAAGTGATTCGGATTCGGACTGGCGAAAAGAACACAGAAGCAGTTTAAAAAAGTTATGAGTTAAGAGTTATGGGTTGTGAGTCAAGACTAAATGAATGAAGATTTAACCGAATTCATAAATCCTAACTCTTGTACAGACGCGATTAATCGCGTCTGTACTCCTAACTCTTGTACAGACGCGATTAATCGCGTCTCTTAATTCTCTCCAGTTGCGGGAGTAAAGCTGTAAAAGCTTTGCCTCGATGACTTATTGAACCCTTCAACTCTCGTGTCATCTCAGCAAAAGTCAATTGCAACTCTTGCACATAAAAAATTGGATCGTACCCGAAACCATCATCACCACGGGGTGCGTGAAGAATTTCACCACGACAAATACCTTCAGATTCTAATACGATCGCACCATCAGGACTAGCGATCGCTACTGCACAAACAAATTGTGCTTGTCGATTTACCTCGTTGCCTAATTCTTTCAATAACCTAGCAATCCGTTCTGAGTCAGTTTTGGCATAACGTGCAGAATAAACCCCTGGTGCGCCATTTAGAGCATCTACTTGCAAGCCAGAATCATCAGCAATTGCCCAGTTTCCCGTAGCTTTAGCAATTTGTGATGCTTTCAAACAAGCATTAGCGGCAAAGGTTTCGCCCGTCTCTTCAATTTCCAATTCTTCAGGCTTGAGGGTTAATTCCCAATCAGAATTTTCCAGGTAGGCTTGCATTTCCCGCAACTTACCTGGATTTCCTGTAGCTACTACAAGTAATTTAGTCATTGGTCATTAGTCATGAGTCATTGGTCATTAGTCATTAGTCATTTACCAAGGACAAAGGACAAATGACTAATAATGAATTTTACCCCGCCCACTGTTTCGCCCAAGCAAGAGTTTGATGCACTTGCTCAATAGTCGAGGCTTCGCAGTATAGTCGTAAAACTGGTTCAGTCCCGCTAAACCGAATCATTAACCAGCTTTTATCAGCGAGGCGATATTTGTAGCCGTCAATTGTTTGGCAATCAATTACTGCTTTACCTGCAATTTCTGTTAGGGGTTTGGTTTGCAGTTGTTGCAAAAGACGCGATCGCACTTCCATACTTGCTAAGGGTAAATCAATGCGATCGTAAGCAGAGGTAAAACCTGTCTGTTTTTGCAAGTAGCGATTATATTCGCCTAAATCCAAACCAGATTCTACAATCGCCTCTAACACATACAATGCTGACAGCAGGGCATCGCGTTCAGGAATATGACTGCCATAGCCAATTCCTCCCGATTCTTCGCCACCTAGCAACACTTTTGCTACTAACATTCTGTCAGCAATATATTTATAACCAACTGCTGTCTCAAAGACTGAGAGGTTGTGAAGTGCTGCTACAAGAGGCATCAAGTCGGAACCACTGACAGTTTTGACTATTTCTCCACTAAAACCGCGCCGTAGGGTTAAGTGGTCGATTAATATCGGGATTAATACTTGGGAACTTAGGAAGTTTGCTTCTCCATCCACTGCTGCAATGCGATCGCAGTCTCCATCAAATACCAACCCCACCGTTAAACCTGATTTATCGGTTTCTCGGTGAGTCTTGATGACTTCAAATAACTTTGAAAGGTATTTAGGTAAGGGTTCCGGCGCACCACCACCAAATAGGGGATCGCGTTCTGAGTTGATTTCTTTGACTTGATTGCCTAGTAGTCTCGCCAATCCGCCAGCCGCCGCGCCGTGCATGACATCAGCAAATAACGTTAATTTGCCAGATGCGATCGCTTCTCGAAGTTTGGCGATATCAACTTTACGTTCTAGCGCGTGGATATAACTGGGCCAAGGATCGAATTTTTCTTGCTTACCTGGGGTAGCTGCTAGTGGTACTCCCACCGCCAACTGATCTTCTATCTCTTTTGTGACTTCTGGCGGTACTGATCCACCAAAATAACCCTTGACTTTTAAACCCAAATATTTACCAGGATTATGGCTGGCTGTAATTACCAGCGCCCCTAAAGCATTGAGTTCTTTTGCCGCCCAACTATAAGCTGGGGTTGGGGCATAGCTCTCGCTCAATAGCACATCAAATCCGACAGCACTGACAGTATCGGCAACAGCACGAGCAAAGTCTTCAGCCATGAATCGGCGATCGTAACCGACAATTATTGTCCGGCTACCTACCTTAGAAAAATATGTATCATATAATACTTTTGCGGCAACTGGCGCGACCAGGGCTAGGCGTTCAAAGGTGAACTCGTCACCAATAATGCCCCGCCAGCCGTCTGTACCAAACTTGATTGAGTTAGCTACAACTGGCATCTAGGTATCCTAACTGTCTACTTGAGGATTCTAGCATTTATACAGTGTGCAGAGTAAAAAAAGAATCTAGTAAAAATATGTACTAATAATATTCAAGACAAAATTTGTGATTAATTTTTTAAAATTTAGGGGTAGCTTGAACAGAGGAATAAAATCAAACATTAAGAATCCTTAATTTTGTCAGGGTAATAAAAGAGCGCTAACTGGGTACTCAGAAATGTTTTCATTTGACTTTGGAAGACGACGTAACTGTTATTGACACCCCTTTTTTTTGATAAATTAACTGCTTCTTGAACTTCAAATAATAGAAGAGCTTGTAATATTGGTTTTAAATTCTTAATTCACATTAAACGTGATTTGTTAAAAGTATTTTATGGATATCGCATTGTATAAGTTGATTAGACGCGATCGCATTTCTAAAAAATATAAACATTAATAATCCTTAATAGTTAATACTATTAAGGATTGTTAATATGAGCAACAACTGCTCACAAACCTGATTTTTCCTTAAAAATCATCGAGAAACTGACTAAGGCGACTGATTACGGGGTCAACCTCTTGAGGAGGGGTAGCAACAGTATAAGAAGTATTATTTACTACTTCTAATTGATTTGGAGACGGAATGAATGATCGATCATTGACTATGAGCGCCAGTTGTGCAACTTGTTGAGAAAGTTGCAGTAGATGATGTTCCATCGCCTCCAAACGATTAGATCCCTTGGCAAAGAAACGTTCCTCAAGTCCAGCCACTTGACGTTGCAGTTCACCGATTTGTTGTTCAATCGGTGTTGTTGCTGCTGTTTGTGGAGCAGGTTGTACAGATTCCGGTACACATAAAGATTGCCACAAGGCTTCTTTACAGAGGTCGCTGAAAGTCTTGTCTGGTTGTTTTTCCAAATAACTTTCTACTTGCGCTAACAAGCTTTCATCAGCAAGCTCTGGGTTGAACGTGACGGATTTAACTACCTTTTTTGACCATTGGAACATCAGCTTTATGCCCTAGCAGCGCGATTGGAGGATAATTGTGCCTCTCCATAAATATACTGCCCCAAAGCATTCGCCTGACGGGAAGGTGCTGCTAAATGAGCATTAATCTTTGCTTCCTTGAGTAGACGTTGAACGTCATCCCAGAAGAACTCACCACCGCCACCAGTGAGAATCACATCGGTGACGCGTTCTGGCAACCAGGCTAGCACACGGCTACAGATTTCACGCGAAAACATCTCTGTAAGGTTGGGAAGAAAATCGTCTAGGTTGGTGGGCTTGCTAGCGCCTTTAGGACGGTAATAGCGTTCACCTCTGGGTTTGTTAACAGCAGAAATCAGCGCCAGAGATTGACTATCTGCTCCCTCGATTTCGGCAGACACCAATTCATAAAACTTATTCATACCGAAGTCTTCGCTCTTGGAAGCACCTCTGGCAAAACGGAAGTTATCTACCATCAAAAGATCGACAGTTTGATGTCCAATATCAACGATCGCTACCGATATTTTTGTAAAATCGGGACTGCTAGGACTTTTCTTCGGTTGAGCTTCAGACCACAGCAGGCTACCGTAGCCCTCTGGCATTACCCATACCTTACTCACATTCAACGATATAGATTCGCCTCGGAAGTTCAACACATGAGGGCCACCTACTTGGCTAATCAGCTGTGCTTTTTCCTTTTCAAATTGCTCTAAAGAAAGAAAAGGCAGACCAAGTACAACAGAGATATCGTCTCTGAGTTTGAAGTAGCCAGCACTTGCTAACACTTTTACCAATGCAGCCTCTACCTTAGATTGGCCGACTCCTAAATTGGCCCCAAAATCTGCTGCTAGTTGACCAACAGCATATCCATTTCCTTGATACTCCAGCCACAAATCCATTAAGGGGTCAGTAGCTCTGGCTTCAAAAACACCACCGCGTACTTGTTCTATTGACATCTGCTTGACGTTGGCAGGTACGAATACCACGCTGCCGGGTTCACGACTCACACAAGTTTTTGTGGAAGTTCTACCTAAATCAACACTGAGAATGGTTTTTCCCGAACCACCGCCTGACTTGGTAGTAGCGGGAGGATTATTATTAACAGCATTTATGGGAGTCGTCGATGCTAACGGCTGCCTATTCATGGGTATAGCAGCACTATTCATAGGGTTAGCGGCGGAAGGTTGGTCTGTCATGAAAGCTCCTAGTTCAAACTTAACTGTAAAAAGTTGTCATGCTCATCTTACAAAAATGCGAGCAACCAGAAATTCTAGGTTGCGTCAAGTGTAGCTAGAAATACGCCATAAATTAATTTTGGTCATATCTCCGATAAGCTCTTGCCTTCGTACATCTAGTATTATTTGGCATAGTGTAGGCGAATTTTGGCCAGATGTAACCCCTGCTTTCACTGCTTTCAAACCAAAAGCGTCCGTGTTTCATCTTCTAGTGCGTCTTAACTGGCGCTTGAATATCCAGAAAACAAATGCTAGAACCAAACCGCCAAGTACGATTTTGGATACAGGAGCAAGGTACTTGTCCACAAGTTCATACTGACTACCCAATATGTATCCTGAGTATGTTAGCAAGCCCACCCAAGCTGCGCTACCTATTGTTGTGTAAAACAAAAATGGTAGCAAGGGCATATTGCTGATCCCTGCGGGAACAGAAATCAAGGTGCGGATTCCTGGTACAAGACGACCAATTAATACTGCTTTTCTACCTTGTCGGTCAAACCACTCTTTGGCCTTGGTAATATCTTTACTGGATATAGCCAGCCATTTGCCATACTTGTCAGCCCAAGCTTTCAAACGAGTTTCACCCAAAAACTTACCTGGATAGTACCAAATAAGTGCGCCCAATACAGAACCCAAAAGTCCTGCGAAAAACACACCAATGATATTTAGCTTTGCCCCTCCTGGTTGATATGGACTTGCTGTAAATCCAGCCAGTGGCATAATCAATTCTGAAGGAATTGGGGGAAAAAGGTTCTCTAGGAACATTAGTAGGGCGATTCCCCAATAGCCAAAATAGTTGATAGTGTTAGTTATCCATTCAAGCATTGAGTCAATTCCTGAAATTGCTGCACTAGTCTTGTTACTAAGATTGAGCCTTAGTTTTTTAAAAGGTAATTCTCCCCGCTTGCTAGAGCCAAGGTAACTTGGTTGCACTAAAAGTTGCATCGCAACTGAAAAATAGAGGAAGAAAGTAGAAGCTAGGGGTCTGTTTCATTAATTTCGAGGGTTAGAAAAGTTCGTAAGTAGCTCTAATCCTTGAAAGTGAGCGATAAATCGCTCACTACGAACCTCACAAAATTAATGAAACGAACCACTAGGTTTTATTTTCTAATTTTTTAGATCCCCCTTAGTCAGTTTTGGAAAAAGACTAGGGAGGATCTAAAGACTTGATGGCAAATTTAAAAACATACTCTAGGGTTTTCTTCTGAGTTGGTGGCTGTGGGAGAGTAGGGAGAAAATTTTACCTTGTCCCCCTCATCCCCCTCATCCCCTCTTCTTTTAGGCTGTCGGGGTTAGTGATTGTACCCTTGGTTCCGATTGCCAGTCTAATGGATTCCAAACTCGATCTTCTAGCGCCATCTGTTCAATCAAACTTGCCAGTCTCAGCGCTTTGAGAGCTTGTTCACCACCTACTGAGGGTTGATTGCCACCATGTACACAGTTGACAAAATGCTCTAACTCTGCACTTAGAGGTTGAATATTGCTGGTGTAGACTTTTTCAATCACACCATCTTGCCTGTAAAGTACTTGTCGGTGGTCGGTGAGAGAATTAGCAGGCGTTTGTCGGTGAATCAAGATTTCATTCTTGAGAAAATCTGCCTCAGTAAATGAATTTTTGCAATGGGCGACAATCCGGCGAATTTTTCGATGAGTGACTTTACTGGCAGTCAGAGTAGCAACAATACCATTGGCAAACCCCAAAGTGGCAGTTACGTAATCTAAATAACCAGAGTCCAAGGAGCGAGTACCGCTAGCAGTCAATTTTGTGACTGGGGAAGCAGCTAATTCCAAAAGTAGGTCGATGTCATGGATCATTAAATCCAGCACAACCGAAACATCGTTTGCCCGATCTGAGTAAGGACTCATTCTGTGGGCTTCTAGCGCCAGCAATTCCTCGGTTTTCAGAACTTGGCTCAGTTCTTTAAAAGCTGGGTTGAAACGCTCAATATGACCTACTTGCAGGATACACTGAGACTCTGCTGCCGCATTTACTAAAGACTCTGCCTCAGAAATACTGGCTGCGATGGGTTTTTCAATCAAAACATGAATTCCCGCTAGCAGACAGCTAATGCCCACGGCATAGTGCAGACGGGTGGGAACAGCTACACAAACTGCTTCCACAAGGGGTAGCAGGTCACAGTAATCTTCAAAAAAACGCACCTTGTACTTGCTGGCAGTTTCTAATCCTCGTTCGACGTTAATATCTGCCACTCCGACCAGCTCAACATCTTTCATTGAACTCAGCACGCGAGCGTGGTGTTGTCCCATGTTACCCACTCCAATCACGCCTATGCGGATCGGTCGTGGCTGGTTACGCTGTGTATATAGATTCGGTTCTGCCACTGACATGCTATCTTGCACTATTATTCTCTCCTCAACCACCAAATTTAGAGACGCTACGGCCGTTGGCGTTTATACTCGAAAGCCAGTTACGATCCGTCTAAAACCATCCAGATGGTAACATAGAGCCTATGTTTATGAAGAATTTCAAAGTTTGCGATCGGTTCCCGTAATCCAAACATCTTTTGTATAGATAGTTCGGGTTTGTTTTTGATTTTGCACTTTCTACAAAAAATATATGTCTTTTTATTAACTTTAAAACATTCAGTAAGACTTAAGTGTAAATTCTCTAAAGTTTTCAGGGTCAGCTTCCTCGGTTCGGACTTCTCTCTGGGATACCGTTAGGTAATTATTTACTGAGAGAAATATCCAAATGACAATACTAAAAATTACAAAATAATCAAAAATAACACTTAAGCTTTTTTCAAAAAAATATTTTCAGAAATTATTGTCACTGATTTACAGAAAGGGTTTTTGTATGATTATTTGCAGTAGCTACCGTAGAAACATACTCCTGCAAAGAAACAAGCTACTAGCAGCGTCTCGTAGAGAAGATATCACAGCGCTTTTTGAGAGAGACTGGTGTGGCTTGACCATCACTAAAAGACGTTTAGGAATCTTTTTGGCATTGCTTCCTGGCATCTTGTTAAGGTGTAATTTGGCGATTTAAAATTCAAAATTTGCAATCGAGATGAAAGCTGTAATTCTGTTATCTGGGGGATTGGACTCTTCCACAATTCTGTATCAAGCTAAGGCTGATGGCTGTGAATGTCATGCTATTTCCTTTGATTACCAGCAGCGACACCGACGAGAGTTACAGTCAGCCCTTACTGTTGCTAAAAAGGCTGCGATCGCAAAACATCAGGTAGTAAATTTTGATTTACGGCAATGGGGCGGTTCTGCACTTACCGATGACGCGATTGATTTACCCCAGGAGCGATCGCTGGATGAAATGTCTCAAAATATTCCTGTGACTTATGTTCCGGCTCGGAATACCATTTTTTTAAGCTTTGCTCTTGGTTACGCCGAAGCGATCGCGGCTGAACGTGTCTATATCGGTGTCAACGCCTTAGATTACTCAGGATATCCTGACTGTCGCCCCGACTATATTCAGGCAATGCAAGAAGTTTTTCGTCTGGGAACCAAACAAGGGCGTGAGGGACAGCCAATTAATATTGTTGCACCCCTAATCAACTTGAAAAAAACCGAAATCATCCAACTAGGGAACCAATTGGGAGTTCCTTGGGAACTAACTTGGTCTTGCTATGCCGGTAATGATGTCGCCTGCGGTGTATGTGATTCTTGTCGCTTGCGGTTGGCAGCTTTTGCCGAATTGGGACTTGTTGATCCACTGGTGTATGCTTAGCGCTCTTTTATGTCTCTGGTGAGAGAAAAATGCTGTGATTTGCTGAGATTCTTGAAATTCCTTGAAGGCTGTGAACAATACAGGTGCTGCT